>JBBSRD010000123.1:0-8556 GCA_038243415.1 Actinomycetales bacterium
CAACTCCGAGGGCCACCTCGTGCTGGCCACGAGCAACAAGTCCGAGCTGTCCGTCGGCTACTCGACGCTCTACGGCGACTCCGTCGGCGGGTTCGCGCCCCTGAAGGACGTCCCCAAGCTGCTCGTGTGGGAGCTCGCCCGCTGGCGCAACGCCGACGCCGGGCGCCGCGGGGAGCAGCCGCCCATCCCGGAGAACAGCATCACCAAGGTGCCGTCCGCGGAGCTCGCGCCCGGCCAGACCGACCAGGACTCCCTGCCGCCCTACGAGGTGCTCGACGCCCTGCTCGAGCACTACGTCGAGCGCGCCGCGGGCCGGAACGAGCTCCTCGAGGCCGGGTTCGAGCCCGACGTGGTCGACCGGGTGGTGACCCTGGTGGACCGGGCGGAGTGGAAGCGGCGGCAGTTCGCGCCGGGGCCCAAGGTCAGCGCGGTGGCCTTCGGGCGCGACCGACGGCTGCCCATCACCAGCCGCTGGCGCGAGAGCGAGGCACGATGAGCGAGCCCGGCGTCCCCGGCCCCGCAACCCAGCCGCCCGTCGCCGTGAAGCGGGTGCGCGTGCACCACCTGGCGGCCATGAAGGCCGCGGGCCGCCCCATCACGATGCTCACCGCGTACGACGCCCCCACCGCCGCGGTCTTCGACGAGGCGGGCATCGACGTGCTGCTCGTCGGCGACTCCATCGGCGACAACCTCCTCGGCCACGCCACGACGATCCCCGTCACCGTCGAGGACATGCTCCCCCACGTCCGCGCGGTCGCCGGCCGCGCTCGACGCCCCCTCGTGGTCGCCGACCTGCCCTTCGGCAGCTACCAGGTGAGCCCCCAGCAGGCCGTGGAGACCTCCGTCCGCCTCATGAAGGAGGGCCTGGCCCACGCCGTGAAGCTCGAGGGCGGCGCCGCGATGGTCGAGCAGGTCCGGGCCGTCACCGCCGCCGGCATCCCGGTGATGGGCCACCTGGGCTACACCCCGCAGTCCGTCCACCGCCACGGCGGCCCGCGCGTGCAGGGCCGCGGTGACGCCGCCGACGCGCTGCTGGCCGACGCCCTCGCCCTGCAGGAGGCCGGCGCCTTCGCGATCGTCCTGGAGGTGGTGCCCGGCCCGCTCGCCGAGCGGGTCACCGCGGCGCTGGAGGTGCCCACCATCGGCATCGGCGCCGGCCCCGGCACCGACGGACAGGTCCTCGTCTGGCTGGACATGGCCGGGATGACCCAGGGAGCGCCCCGCCTGGCCAAGGCCTACGGGCGGTTGCGCGAGGCCCTGCTCGAGGCGGCGAGCGCGTACGCGGAGGAGGTCCGCGACCGGTCGTTCCCCGGCCCGGAGCACACGGTCGAGACGTAGCGCGCCACCACCACCGCGCCGCGGCCGCTAGCGTCGACCCCGTGCCTGACCTGACGATCGGCTACGCCGCCGCCCTGGAGCAGCTCACCCCCACGGAGGCGGTGACCTTCGCGGAGGCCGCGGAGAGCCACGGCTTCTCCGGGGTCATGGCCGCCGACCACTTCGCCCCGTGGGTGCCCTCGCAGGGGCAGTCGGCGTTCGTGTGGTCGGTGCTGTCCGCGATCGGCCAGCGCACCCGCGGCGACCTCGGTCCCGGCGTCGCGAGCGCGGCGTTCCGGATGCACCCGGCCGTCCTCGCTCAGGCCGCGGCCACCCAGGAGGCGCTGTACCCGGGCCGCACCTGGCTGGGCCTCGGCGCCGGGGAAGCCATCAACGAGCACGTCGTCGCCCCGCACTGGCCCGAGGCGGGGGTGCGCTCGGCCATGCTCTTCGAGGCCGTGGACCTCGTGAAGAAGCTGTTCGCCGCCTCCCTGGAGGAAAAGGACGTCAAGCACTCCGGCGAGCACTACCGCATGGAGACCACCCGGCTGTGGACGATGCCGGCGGCCCCTCCCCCGGTGCTCGTCGCGACCGCGGGGCCGATCAACGCCGGGCGGACCGGGGCCCACGCCGACGGCATCATCACCCCGGCCGCCCCCCTGACGAAGCTGGAGATGCTGCTGGAGCGCTTCGCCCGCGGCGCGCGGGAGGCCGGGAAGGACCCGGCGACGATGCCGAAGGTGCTCCAGGTCCACGGCTCGTGGGCGCCCACCGACGAGGAGGCCCTGAGCAACGCGATGACGCGGTGGCCGAACGGGGGCATGGCCTTCCCCAAGGGCGACGTCCGCTCACCCCACGACTTCGCGGCGATGGCGCGGCTGGTGCGCCCGGAGGACTTCGCGGGGCGCCTGCTCATCAGCTCCGACCCCGACGCCCACCGCGCCCAGCTGCAGTCCTACGCCGACCTGGGGTTCGACCGGATCTACGTGCACGACGTCGGCGCGGACCAGCAGCGCTGGATGGAGGTCTTCGGCCGCGAGGTGCTGCCCGCGATCCGCCGCTGAGCACTCACCAGGGGGCGAGCCCGGGGCGCATCTGGGGCTCACCGGTGGCCGCGAGCGCCTCGAGCAGGGTCGCGGCCTCTGCGGGGCCGTCGTGCGCGGCGAGGTCGGCGGCCACCGTCCGCGCCGCCTCGGCGTAGCGGGGCTCGCGCAGCACCGAGGTGACGGCCCGTGCGATCTGGGCCGGGCGCGGGTGGTCGGTGCGCAGGTCGATGCCCACCCCCGAGGTCGCCACCCGCACGCCGACCTCGGGCTTGTCCGCGTCGCGCCCCGCGACCACGAGCGGCACACCGTGGGCCAGGGAGCCGAGCACCCCGCCCCACCCGCCGTTGGTGACGGTCGCGGACGTGAGCGGCAGGAGCTCCTCGTAGGGCAGGAGGTCCGTGACGAGGACGTTCTCGGGGGCCTCGAAGGGCAGGGAGGTCTGGCCGGGGCGACCCGTGATGGCCACGACCAGCGCCTCGCCGGCGCCGAGCGCCTCCAGGGAGGGGCGCAGCAGCAGGGAGGGGTCGGTGTGCAGCGTGCCCTGGGTGACGTGGACGACCGGGCGACCGGCCGCGTGGGCTGCGAGCACCTGCGGCCACCACGCCGGGCAGGGCACCGCGGGCCCCGCGGGGGCGAGGCGCCCGATGAAGTGGACCTGCGGCGGGAGGTCGGGGCGGGGCAGCTCCAGCGAGGGCACCCCGACGCTCATCATGAGGTCCGGTGAGACCACGGAGCGGATCACCGACGAGCCCCCCTCCAGCCCGACGGCCGTGCGCTCGGCGTCCCACCGGCGCTGCAGCGCGCGGAGCGCGAGGCCGCTGACGGACCGGAGCGCCCCGTCGCGGGCGCGCCCGAGGGGGCCGCGCGCGGGGGCCAGGCCCCGGCCGGGCGGCGGGAGGTGCCGGCTGCGACCGACGAAGGGGAGGATGTTCAGCGTCGCCCAGGGAGCGTCGAGGAGCTCCGCCGCGAGCGTCGCACCCCAGCTGGCCGCATCACCGACCAGGACGTCCCACGGCTGGTCCGCGAAGGCCGCCCGGAGGTCGCGCGCCTGCGCGCTGGCCGTCCCCACGAAGAGCTGCTCGAGCTCGCCCCCCAGGCGCGCCCGCCCGGTGAGCCCGGCGAGCGACGGGAAGGTCGCCGGGAGGTCGGCGTCGTCGACGTCGGGGGGCTCGCGCCAGGGCACCACGCTCGCGCCGACGGCGGTGAAGCGCGGTGCGTGCTTGGTGGTGGTGTGCACGCGCACCCGGTGCCCGCGCGCGACGAGCTCCGCGGCGAGCGCCGAGAACGGCGCGGCGTGGCCGGTGATGGGCGCCGGCGACAGCATGACGGACAGCAGGTCCGCCACGGGTTCGGCCCTCACTCGTCCTCGGCGTCCCAGGCCTCGGTGCGCGCCGCCGCGGTCTTCAGCGCGGCCTCCGCCGCCTCCCGGGTGGGGTAGGGGCCCAGGAGGCCGCTGTGGTCGCTGCGGTGCCCGACCTCGACGGTGGAGCTCTTCATGTTGAACCAGAACTGATCGCTCATGCCCCCCATCGTGGCCTCTCTTACGATGGCCGTCATGCACACCCCGCCGATCACGCCGGCAGCCCGTCCCCGCGCCGGCCAGATCGACGCCGGCGCGCCGCTCGGACGCCTGGTCCCCGGCACCGTCGGACCCTGGCGGCAGGTCCCCGCGTCCATCGCCCGCCCCGAGTACGTCGGGCGTGAGGCCCCCACGCCCTTCACCGGCTCCTTCGTCACCGACGACGCCACCCTGGCGCGGATGAGGGTGGCGTGCCGCCTCGCGGCGCGCGCGCTCCAGGCCGTCGGCGCGGCGGTGGTCCCGGGCGTCACGACCGACGAGCTGGACCGCGTGGGCCACGAGCTCCTCGTCGCCGCGGGCGCCTACCCGTCCACCCTGGGGTACCGGCGCTTCCCCAAGTCGCTGTGCACCTCGGTCAACGAGGTGGTCTGCCACGGCATCCCCGACTCGACCGTCCTGCTCGAGGGCGACATCGTCAACGTCGACATCACCGCCTACCTCGTGGTCGACGGCGTCGGGGTGCACGGCGACACGAACGCGACGTTCGCGGTCGGCGAGGTGGACCCGGTGAGCGAGCGCCTCATGGTGGTCGCGCGCGAGTGCATGGAGCGCGGCATCGAGGCGGTCCGACCGGGGCGGGCGGTCAACGTCATCGGCCGCGTCGTCGAGAAGCACGCCCGGCGGGCGGGGTTCGGCTCGGTGCGCGAGTTCACCGGGCACGGCATCTCCACGGCGTTCCACTCCGGCCTCGTGATCCCCCACTTCGACTCCGCCCCCGAGCACGACGACGTGATCGAGCCCGGCATGACGTTCACCATCGAGCCCATGATCACCCTCGGCCCACCCACGTGGACCATGTGGGACGACGGCTGGACGGTGCTCACCGCGGACCGCCAGCGCACCGCCCAGTTCGAGCACACGATGGTCGTCACCGACACCGGGGCCGAGGTCTTGACGCTCGCCTGAGCACCGCGTGATCGCTAGGGTGCGCGCCATGACGACGACCCAGCCCACGTCAGCGGCGACCCAGGCTGCGGCGACCAAGCGCGCGAGAGCCCGCTACGCGATCGGCATCGACATCGGCGGCTCGGGCATCAAGGGCGCCGGGGTGGACCTGGGGAGCGGCGCGCTGATCACCGAGCGCATCCGGGTGCCCACGCCGTCCCCGTCCAAGCCCGCGAAGGTCGCGGCGGCGCTCGCGCAGGTCCTCGAGCAGGTGCTCGACGCGATGCCCACCGGCACGATCGCCGACGGCGGCGTCAGCCCGGCCATGAAGCGGCGGCTGCCGCTCGGCGTGACGTTCCCCGCGGTGATCCAGGACGGGGTCGCGCGCACCGCCGCGAACGTCCACGAGTCGTGGGTCGGCACCGACGTCCAGAAGCTCTTCGCCGACGCCACCGGTCGCGCCCTCACCGTGGTGAACGACGCGGACGCCGCCGGTGTGGCCGAGGCCCGTTTCGGGGCCGCGGCCGGGGTGCCCGGCGTGGTCGTGCTCGCCACCCTCGGCACCGGGATCGGGACGGCGCTGCTGGTCGACGGGCTGCTGGTGCCCAACAGCGAGCTCGGTCACCTCGAGGTGGACGGCCGCGACGCGGAGGAGGGGGCGTCGGACTCCGCGCGCCAGAAGCACGACTGGTCGTGGAAGCAGTACTCCAAGCGCCTCACCACGTACTTCGCGGCGCTCGAGCGGGTGGTCTGGCCCGACCTCATCGTCGTGGGCGGCGGGGTGTCGAAGAAGGCGGAGAAGTTCCTGCCCGGCGTCACGACCCACGCGCGCCTCGTCGCCGCGACGCTGCAGAACCAGGCCGGGATCGTCGGCGCCGCCGCGCTCGCTGCGGAGCGCTCCCGGGCGTGAGCGGCAGGCTCCACCGGGTCCCGCCGGGAGGCTGGGGCTCAGTCCTGGTCGGCGGCGCCGGTCGGCGTCGTCGGTGCCTTGCTGGTCGAGCCACCGTTCGCGCCGGGCACGGACGGCGAACCGGTGACCGAGGGCCCCGGTGAGGACGAGGACGAGGTGCCCGGGTCAGGCGTCTCGTCGGGTGGGTCGACCGGCGGGTCGACCGGCGGCGGCGCGGTCGACCCGGTCGGCCCGGGGTCGGGCGACGTCGGCGGCGCGGGCGTCTTCGCGGGCGGATCCACCGGCGGCGGCGCAGGCGTCGTGGCCGGTGCCTTGGTGGTGCTCGAGCTCTCCGGGGACGGCTCCGGGGTCGGTGCCGGGCTCGGGGTCGGTGCCGGCTCGCTCGAGGTGCTCGGCACGCTCACGGCCGGCTTCTTCTGCTCCTTGGGCTTCGTCCGGACGCCCTGGCCCACCGACGACGGCTCGGCCGAGGGGTGGAGGAGCGCCGACGGGTAGCTCGCGGCGTCCTGGCGGCCCAGGGGCTCCGAGGACGTGGGCTGCGAGGTCGCGGTCGGGTTGATGATCACCGACGACTGCTCGACGTTCTGGTAGCTCGACCACAGGGTGGCGATCACCAGGGCGCCCGCCACCGAGAGGGCGATGCCCTCTGCCGGGTGGGTCAGCCGCAGACCGCGGCGGCGCGCACGCCGTTCGACCCGTCTCCCCATGGCCTCAGCGTAACGATTTCCCCGGCTCCAGCGGCATCTTCGTCAGTCTCACTTTGCGTGTCGCTGCAGCTACGCACAGGCATGAACGGGGTGCCGTCGCGCGCCGTCGCGCGCACCTCGTCCTACCCTTCACCTGCGAGGGGGCGTCATGCCGGACCGCCGGCCCGGTGGGCTCCCCGCCGAGGTCACGAGGAGACACGATGAGCGCCAGCGACAAGATCAGCAACGCCGCCGAGAAGGTCAGCGGGAAGGCCAAGGAGGCCGCCGGCTCGGCGACCGGCGACGACGAGAAGCGCACCGAGGGCAAGAAGGACCAGGCTTCCGGCGACATGAAGCAGCGCGGCGAGCACCTCAAGGACACGTTCAAGAGCTGACACGCCGCCGCGCGCCGGGCGCCGCCGCCGCCGAGAGGTGGGCGACGGCGCCCGGCTGTGCCCGTGGACGACACTGGGTCCATGAGCCATGAGCCGGTGACGCCGTGATCGTCGGGACGTGGGTCTTCGACGCGGGCGGCCACCACGCGGTGGACGACTGGAAGATCGCCCTGGACGAGCTCGACACCGGCAGCGGATTCCTGTGGGTGAGCATGGACGGCATCGACGCCGACGAGCTGACACCCTTGGCCGACGCCCTCGACCTGCACCCCCTCGCCGTCGAGGACGCGCTCTCCGGCCGCCAGCGCCCCAAGATCGACCGCTACGGCGGCTCGATGTTCGTCGTGGTCCACCCGCTCGTCTACGACGACGCGACCTCCTCGGTCGAGACCCGCGAGCTCGCCATGTTCGTGGGCGACCGCTACGTCATCACCCTGCGCCGCGCCGGCGGGCACACGCCCCTGCGTGCGGTGCGCTACCGCGTCGACGAGCTGCCCCACACGCTGCGCTCCACGCCCCTCGGCGTGCTCTATGCCACGCTGGACGCCGTCGTCGACCAGTACCTGACGATCTTCGACGCGCTCACCGAGGACTTCGCCCAGCTCGAGTCCGAGGTCTTCGACGAGGGCCACGGCGCCCGCGGCCCCGACGTCGGCACGTCCCTGTACGCCCTGAAGCGCGAGGTGCGCGAGTTCCGGCGCGCGGTGATGCCGCTGCTGGAACCCATGGCCTCCCTGGCCCACTCCCCCGTCTCCCCCGCCCCGGAGAAGGCCAAGCCGTTCTACAACGACGTCCACGACCACCTCGTGCGCGTCTCGGACCGCAGCTACGGCCTCGAGCGCCAGCTCACCGACGTCTTCAACGTCCATCTCGCCCAGGTCTCGGTGCAGCAGAACAGCGACGCCCGGCGCATCTCCGCGGTCGCCGCGATCATCGCCACGCCCACGCTGATCGCGGGCGTCTACGGGATGAACTTCGCGTACATGCCCGAGCTGGACCTGCGCTACGCCTACCCCGTGAGCCTCCTGTCCATGGTGTTGATCTGCGGGCTCCTCTACCGCGGCTTCAAGCGGTCGGGCTGGCTCTGAGAGAGGTCGGCCGACGCGACGGCCACCGTCGAGGAGATCGACGCGGTGGTCGTGGCCGCTGCTCCTCCCTCGGGAGGAGCCTGGGCCGGCGCTGTCCGGGCGGTCGGTGCGGAGGAGCTGGTCTGTACGCCGGGTCCTGTCCCGCTGGGCCGTCGCCGGCCCCGCGGTGGTGACCATCCATCTCGGGACGCCGTTGCCGACGCCCTCCAGCGGCCTACCCGGGAGCTCGGGCGAGCAGCCCTCGAACGCTCCCTGTTCGGCCTAGCTCCGGGTGGGGTTTGCCGAGCCACCCCCGTCACCGGGGGTGCTGGTGGTCTCTTGCACCACCGTTTCACCCTTACCTCGCCGCCGATGACTTCCACCGGCGCCGTGGCGGTCTGTTCTCTGTGGCACGTGCCCGCGGGTCACCCCGGGTGGGCGTTACCCACCACCCTGCTCTGCGGAGCCCGGACGTTCCTCGGCGACGCCGCCCGTGACCCCCCGTGGGGCGCCGCGAACGGGTCGACGCGGCCACCCGACCAGCTCCTCCGCGCCGGTGAGCCTAGCGACCTCGGGCCGACCCCGTGCCGCCACCGGGCCGGGCGGCAGGGCACAGTGACGGCGTGCTCGTGCTCCTGCCCCCGTCCGAACGCAAGAGGCCCGCATCACGG
>JBBSRD010000124.1:0-8545 GCA_038243415.1 Actinomycetales bacterium
GGCCAGGTGCGGGGGCTGGTCGGCGGCGTCGAGGAGTACCTGGCGCTGCGCCGGGCCGCGCTGGGCCGCGGCTCGGGGCGGGCCACGGTGAGCGACCGGTCGAGCGGTGCGAACGGCGCCGGCTCGGACGGGGCCGCGGCGAGCGGCACCGCCGGCGGCCCGTCCCCGGCTGCGGTGCGCGCGGCCCGCAAGGACGTGAGCCGCATCGAGCGCCAGCTGGAGCGGATCACCGCCTCGGAGGCCCGCGTCCACGACCAGATGGCGGCGAGGGCCACCGACGGCGAGGCGATGGTCGCGCTGTCCGGGGAGCTCGGGGCGCTGGCTTCCGAGAAGGAGAGCCTGGAGCTGGACTGGCTGGAGGCCGCCGAGATCGTCGGGTGACGGGCTGTGGCTGCTTGACACCGGGGCGACGACGCTCCAGGTTGGTGCGACTCAACGGACACGAGGTGGTGCGGCATGTCTCTCGGAGCCCTGCTGGTGGTCGGTTTCATCGTCGTCTCGGCGGTCGCGATCGTGGCGGTGATCGTCGCGGCGATCGTCCTCCTGGTCCGGCGTCGGGCCTGACCGCACGGCGTCGTCCATCGAGGCGATCGAGCCGCCGACCGGGGAGTTCGTGCGGTCCCTGCCCGCCGAGCGGGGAGTCGGTGAGGCGCCCGTCGGCGTGTCGGCCGCACGAGGTCCCCGCTCGACGGCGTCCCGGCGCCGGACCCGCGTGGCGGGGCCGCTCAGCCCGCGGGCGAGGGCCCGTGCAGGCGGGGCCGCTGCTCCAGCCCGCCCAGGCCGTTCCACGCGAGGTTGACGACGTGCGCGGCCACGGACGCCTTGTCCGGGGCCTGCTCGCCGAGCCACCACTGCCCCGTCAGCGCCACCATGCCCACGAGCATCTGCGCGTACATGGGAGCCCCGGTGGCGTCGAAGCCCCGGCGGTCGAGCTCGACGGAGAGCAGGTCCTCGACCTGGCTGGCGATGTCGCCGAGCAGCGAGGCGAAGGTGCCCGTGCTCTGGGTGACGGGTGAGTCGCGCACGAGGATGCGGAAGCCGTCGGTGCTGTCCTCGACGTAGCCCAGCAGCGCCAGCGTCGCCCGCTCGAGCAGCAGCCGCGGGTGGGCTCGTGGCTCGTCGACCAGCGCCCCCGTGATGGCGTCGAGCAGGGCGCGGACCTCGCGGTCGACGACGACGGCGTACAGCCCCTCCTTGCCGCCGAAGTGCTCGTAGACCACCGGTTTGGAGACCAGGGCGGTGACGGCGATCTCCTCCACGGACGTCGCCTCGAACCCGCGGTCGGCGAAGAGGGACCGGCCGACGTCCAGCAGCTGCTCGCGCCGCTGCGCTCCGGTCATGCGGGTCCTCGTCACGGTGATGATCCTGTCACCGACGGCGACGGGTCATCGCGGGTCGCGAGGGGTGGTCGTCGGTCGCGGCGCCCGCGCAGGGCCGGGCGGGCGGTCGTGCCAGGATCCCCGCTGGCCGTCCGCCCGCGGGGGCGCTCGGGACCGAGGGGAGAGCCGTGCCGTACTTCGAGCGGGTGAGGCGTGACGCCTTCGCCCCGACGCCGCTGGTGAGCGGTTCGTGGAGCACGCAGGAGCAGCACGTCGCCCCGATGCTGGGCCTGCTGGCGCACCTCGTCGAGACCGACCGTGACGCCCGGCGCGGCGACGGCCTGGTCCTGGCCCGCCTCTCGTTCGACATCCTCGGGACGCTGCCCATGGAGGCCGTCGAGACGCGGGTGCGCGTGGTGCGGCCCGGCCGCAGCGTCGAGCTCGTCGAGGCCGTCGCGGCGCACGCCGGCCGCGACGCGGTGGTGCTGCGGGCCTGGCTGATGCGCGCCGGTGACACCGCGTCCCTGGAGGGTGCGTCCCTCACGGCGGTCCCCGGCCCGGAGGCGACCCCGGCGTGGGACCCCACGCAGGTCTGGCGCGGAGGGTTCATCGCCTCGGTCGAGGTCCGGCGCGAGCAGCAGGAGCCGGGCTGCGCCCGCTCCTGGGTGCGCACCGGGCACGCGCTGCTCGCCGACGAGCCGGTCAGCCCCCTGGCGCGCACGGTCGGGCTCCTCGACATCGCCAACGGCATGACCCCCCGCGCGCACCCCGACGAGGTCGCCTTCCCCAACCTCGACCTCAGCGCCCACCTGTTCCGGGTGCCCGACGGCGGCTGGACGGGCTGCGACACGAGCGTGAGCTTCGGGGCCGACGGGATCGGGCTGACGTCGTCCGTCCTGCACGACGCCGGGGGACCGTTCGGCACCTGCGCGCAGATCCTCACCGTCCGTCCGCGCTGACCCGTCGTGCTGACCCGCCGGGCCGGCGCCCGTCTGGCAAAGTGGGCAGGAGCGCACGGCGCCCGGTCCCCCGTCGTCTAGTGGCTAGGACACCGACCTTTGGAGTCGGTTACGGAGGTTCGAGCCCTCCCGGGGGAGCCAGGAGGTTGATCTTGGGAGTGAGGCGGGCGCTGCTGAGCCTTCTGAAGCGGCCCGTGCGGGCCGCTACAGTCGCTCCCGCCCCTGATCCCTCCACCGAGGAGCTCGTGCGCGTGAGCCGCGTCGCCACCGTCCACCCCGACGCCGTAGAGCCTCCGGCCGCCGTCGTCGTCCTCGCCGCAGGGGAGGGGACCCGGATGCGGTCCTCGACCCCCAAGGTCCTCCACGACCTCGCAGGACGCAGCCTGCTGGGGCACGCCATGGCTGCTGCCGCCGGCGTGGGTGCCGATCACCTCGTGGTCGTGGTCCGCCATGACCGCGACGCGGTCGCCGCGCACGCCGTGGCGCAGGTGCCCACCGCGCTGGTCGCCGACCAGGACGAGGTCCCCGGTACCGGCCGCGCCGTGCAGTGCGGCCTGGACGCGCTCCCTGCCGGCGCGCTGGGCGAGGGCGCCGTGGTCCTGGTGACCTGCGGCGACGTCCCGCTGCTCCGGGCGGACACGCTGTGCGCCCTGGTGGAGGCCCACCGCAGCGCCGGCGCGGCGCTGACCGTGCTGACCGCGACGCTGCCCGACCCCGCCGGCTACGGCCGCATCGTGCGCGGCGACGACGGCCGGGTGGAGGCCATCGTCGAGCAGAAGGACGCGAGCGAGGCCCAGCGCGCGATCACCGAGACGAACAGCGGGGTCTACGCGTTCGACGCGGGCCTGCTCGCCCGTGCGCTCCCGCGCCTGGGCCGCGCGAACGCCTCCGGGGAGGTGTACCTCACCGACGTCGTCGGCCTCGCCCGCGAGGAGGGCCGCGTCGTCACGGCGATGACCACCGACGACGTGTGGCAGACCGAGGGCGTCAACGACCGCGCGCAGCTCTCCCGCCTCCACGCCGAGGCCAACCGCCGCACCGTGCGGGCCCACCAGCTCGCCGGGGTGACCGTGGTCGACCCCGCGACCACCTGGGTGGACGCCACCGTCGTCCTCGACCGGGACGTCACCCTCCTCCCGAACGTCCAGCTCCACGGCGAGACGTCGGTCGCGTCGGGCGCCCGGGTCGGCCCGGACACCACGCTGACCGACGTCGTGGTCGGCGAGGGCGCCTCGGTGGTGCGCGCGCAGGCCATCGGCTCACGGATCGGCGCCGGCGCCACCGTCGGGCCCTTCTCCTACCTGCGGCCCGGCACCGACCTCGGCCCGAGGGGCAAGATCGGCGGCTTCGTCGAGACCAAGAACTCCTCCATCGGCGCCGGCTCGAAGGTCCCGCACCTGTCCTACGTCGGCGACGCACAGATCGGTGAGGGCACGAACGTCGGCGCCGCCACGGTCTTCGTCAACTACGACGGGCAGACCAAGCACGCCACGGTGGTCGGCGACCACGTGCGGATCGGCTCGGACACCATGCTGGTCGCCCCGCTGCAGATCGGCGACGGCGCGTACACCGCGGCGGGCTCCGTCATCACCGCGGACGTGCCTCCCGGGGCGATGGCCGTCGCCCGCGGGCTCCAGCGCACCGTCGCCGGCTGGGTCGTCCGCAAGCGCCCCGGGAGCGCCTCCGCGCGCGCCGCCGCCGCCGCCCAGGCCCGCGGGAGCGCCACCACAGACACCACAGACGCCACGCCCCCCGCCGCACCCACGCCCACCGCACCCACCGCACCCACGCAGACCGGAGCCACCTCATGACCGGCATCACCACCACGGGCGAGAAGCGCCTGGTCGTCATCGGTGGCCGCGCCCACCCCCAGCTGGCCGCCGACGTCGCCGCCGACATGGGCGCGGACCTGGTGCCCACCACCGCCTACGACTTCGCCAACGGCGAGATCTACGTGCGGTTCAAGGAGAGCGTGCGGGGCTGCGACGCGTTCGTCATCCAGAGCCACACGGCGCCCATCAACCACTGGCTGATGGAGCACCTGCTCATGGTGGACTCCCTCAAGCGGGCCTCGGCCAAGCGCATCACCGTCGTCGCGCCGTTCTACGCCTACGCCCGCCAGGACAAGAAGCACCGCGGCCGTGAGCCGATCTCCGCCCGCCTGGTGGCCGACATGTTCAAGACCGCCGGCGCCGACCGCCTCATGACCGTCGACCTCCACACCGCGCAGATCCAGGGGTTCTTCGACGGGCCGGTGGACCACCTGTGGGCCATGCCGATCCTCGGGAGCTACGTGCGGCAGCGGGTGGAGGACGTCCAGAAGCTGACGGTCGTCTCGCCGGACGCCGGCCGGGTGCGCGTGGCGGACCAGTACTCCGACATGCTGAACGCCCCGCTGGCGATCATCCACAAGCGCCGCGACCCGGACCGCCCCAACGAGGTGCAGATCCACGAGGTGGTCGGCGACGTGGAGGGCCGCACGTGCGTCCTCGTCGACGACCTCATCGACACCGCGGGCACCATCGTCGGGGCCGCGCAGGCGCTGAAGGCCAACGGGGCGGCGCACATCATCGTCCTGGCCACCCACGCCGTCCTCTCCGGCCCGGCCGTCCAGCGCCTGCGGGACAGCGACATCGCCGAGGTCGTCGTCACCGACACGCTGCCCATCAGCGACGAGATGCGGTTCCCCCAGCTGACGGTGCTCCCCATCGCCCCGCTGCTGGCCCGGGCGATCCGCGAGGTCTTCGACGACGGCTCCGTGACGTCGCTGTTCGAGATGGCCTAGGCGCGCCCGGGCGCTGCGGCTAGCCTCGCCGCCGTGGCACCTCGACCCTCGATCTCCACCAGCGCTGAGCCCGCCGTCGAGCCCGGTCCCCCCGGGCCGCCGGCGACCCGGCTGGAGCGTCTGATGGAGCGGGCGGCGTCCGGGGCCACCGTGCTCGTCGACGGTGGTACGGGCACGGAGTGCGAGCGTCGGGGCGTGCCGGTGCTCGACGGCGCGTGGAGCGGCAGCAGCGCCCTGAGCCACCCCGAGATCCTCCGGGACGTCCACCGCGACTACGTCGTGGCGGGCGCCGAGGTGGTCATCGCGAACACCTTCTCGACCCACCGGCACGCGCTCGAGACCGCGGGCGTCGCGGCGGGCTTCGAGGCCTACAACCGGCGGGCCGTCGAGCTGGCCGTGGAGGCGCGCACCGCGGCCGGCGCGGACGAGGTCGTGGTCGCCGCCGGCATCAGCAACTGGACGTGGACGGGCGAGCACCCGACCCTCGATGAGCTGCGCCGCCAGAGCGTCGAGCAGGCCGCCGTGCTGGCAGCGGCCGGGGCGGAGCTGCTGATCCTGGAGATGATGGTCGACGTCGAGCGGATGCGCGCCACGCTCGAGGGCGCCGCCACCGCGGGACTGCCGATCTGGGTGGGGCTGAGCTGCGGCAGCGGCGACGGCCGCCCGGTCGAGGGCGCCGGGGCGAGCCTGCGCGACGGTGAGCCCCTGAGCGAGGCCGTCGCCGCGCTGGCGGACCACGAGGTCGAGGTGGTCGCGATCATGCACACCGACGTGGCGCTGGTCGACGAGTGCCTCGACGTGGTCCTCCCCGCCTGGGACGGGCCGGTGGCCGTGTACGCGCACAGCGGAGCCTTCGTGGACAACCGCTGGGTCTTCAGCGGCGTCATCTCTCCCGACGAGTACCTCCGTCACGCCCAGGGGTGGTCCGCCCGCGGGGTGCGGTTGATCGGCGGCTGCTGCGGCACCGGCCCCGAGCACGTGCAGGCCCTGACCTCGCTCCAGGACGTGCCCCCGCAGGGCGGCTCGGCGCGGCGGTCGGCGTCAGCCACGGTGGCCGTCCCGCGGTAGCCTGGGCCCCACACCCCGGCGAGGGGAGCGGCTCCCTGGGCCGGTCCCGTCATCGACGTGGTGAGCGGCCCTCGCGGCGCGCTCTCCGCCCTCGCCGACGACGACGAGAGAAGGAGCACCACCATGGCCCCCAGCAACTCCGGCGGCATCACGCTCGACGCGGCCGAGCGGACCGAGTTCGGCAAGGGCGCCGCTCGCCGCATCCGCCGCTCGTCGCAGATCCCCGCGGTCCTCTACGGCCACGGCGAGCCGCTGCGCCACATCACTTTGCCCGGCCACGCCACGATGCTCGCGGTGAAGGTCCCCAACCAGCTCCTCTCCCTGGACATGGGCAGCGGCGCGCCCGTGCTCGCCATCGCCCGCGACATCCAGGTGGAGCCGGTCAAGCGCGTCATCGAGCACATCGACCTCGTGATCGTCCGCAAGGGCGAGCGCATCGAGGTCTCCGTGCCGATCCACGTCGAGGGCGAGGTCGCCGGCGGTGTCACCACCCTGGAGACCCCGACGCTCCTGGTCACGGCCGAGGCCACGAACCTGCCCGAGCAGGTCGTCCTCGACGTCTCCGAGATGGAGATCGGCGGCCACATCACCGTCGCCGACCTGGCCCTGCCCGCCGGCACCGAGGCCGTCCACGAGCCCGAGTCCGTGGTCGTCACCATCGTCGCTGCCCCGACCGCCGAGCAGCTGGACGAGGAGATGGCCGAGGCCGAGGCCGACGCCGGCATCGAGCGCGACGAGAAGGACACCGACGACGTCGCCGGCGACGCCGCTCCCGCCGAGGACGCCTGAGCCTTCCCCGCACCAGCGACGACGTGATGGATGACGGTCCCTGGCTCGTGATCGGCCTCGGCAACCCGAGCGCCGAGCACGCCGGGGACCGTCACAACGTCGGGGCGATGGTCCTCGACGAGCTGGCAGGGCGCTCACGGGCACGCTTCAAGGCCCACCGCTCGAACGCCGCGGTGGTGCAGGCGCGCCTCGGGGGGCCCTCCGGGGGCGGCCCCGGAGGGCAGCCCGCGGTACTGGCGAAGCCGTCGTCGTGGATGAACCTGTCCGGCGGGCCGACCTCGTCGCTCGTGAAGTATTACGGGGTGGACCCCGAGCGGGTGGTCGTCGTGCACGACGAGCTCGACGTCGACGCCGGGCTGGTCCGTCTCAAGCGCGGCGGGGGAGAGGGCGGCCACAACGGGCTGCGCGACATCTCCCGGGCGCTGGGCACCAAGGACTACCTGCGGGTGCGCGTGGGCATCGGCCGTCCGCCCGGCCGGATGGACGCCGCCGACTTCGTGCTCCGGGGCTTCTCGGCCACCGAGCGCAAGGAGCTGCCGTTCACCCTCTCCGACGCGGCCGACGCGGTGGAGATGCTCGCCGCGCAGGGGCTCGGGCCGGCGCAGCAGCGGTTCCACGCTCCCTGACCGCTGACCGCTGACCGCTGACCGCTGACCGGGGCGCTCGGCGCCTGCGCTCAGGCGGTACGACGCCGCGAGGTCCGCACCAGGAGGCCGCCGGCCACCAGCAGGCCGACGCCGACCGCAGCGACGCCGCCGACCTCGACGCCCGTGGAGGCGAGCGAGCCTGCAGGGGAACCGCCCGACGAGCCGGAGCCGGAGCCGGCACCGGCGCCCGCCGCCTGGTCGCGGTCGTCGGAGCGGCTCGGGGTCTCTCCGGAGGTCCGTGCACCGGCAGCAGCTCCTGCGTCGCGGGGGCCCTCGGCCGACGGCCCGCCGCTGGTCCCGGGCGCCGCCTCACCGTCAGGGCCAGGGGCGGCCCCCGACGGCACGGTCTGACCCGGAGCGGTCTGCGGCGGCTCTGGCTGCGAGGGGGCCACCGATGACGGCCCCGACGGCGACGGCGACAGCGACGGGGCCGGGATCGAGGTCTGCGGGGTCGTGGGCGGGTACACGGACGCGGCCGAGGCAGCGGGGGCGAGCACGCCCGCTGCGAGCAGGGCGGCGCCGGCGACCGTCGTGACGCGGGCGGTGGTGCGCACGGTGTCCTCCTGGACGGCGTTCGCGACGGCGGGGCACCCTCGCGCGCGAGCCGGGGTCGACCGAGCACGCTGGGTCAGTGCGGCACGCGCCAGGCCGGTCGCCGGTGCGACGAGGCCCCGGGCGCTCCGGCGTGTCGCCGCCGCGCCCGGGTTGCCCCGTATCGTGATCTTGTGAGCGACCGTGACGCTCAAGGAAACCTGCAGGGCGGTCGATCGACCAGCATGGGCACCACGACTCCACGGCACAGCACCGCGAGGCGGCCCGTGCAACTCGTCGCCGTCGCCGTCGCCGTCGTGCTGGTCGCGGTGGGCGCCGTGATCGCCACGCTCCTCCTGCGCGGCCCCGGCGACGCCGCGGGGGACGACGCCCCGCCCGCTGCCGGGGCGCTCTCGTCCGGCGACGACCCGGCAGCGGCGCGCGGGA
>JBBSRD010000125.1:0-8519 GCA_038243415.1 Actinomycetales bacterium
CGCCTCGCTGACGCGGGCGGTGCCCCCGACGACGATGCGCTCCGCGCCGCCCAGCGTGGCCAGCGCGCTGGGCGTCGCGGTCGGTGCCTGGTCGGCCCGGGTCAGGAGGATCGGGTACTTCTGGGCGTAGGCGACGGGGCCGAGGGCGAGCGCGTCCGCCGGGGAGTCCCCCGACGCGATGAAGGCCACGGCCGGCGCTGTTCCGGCGCTGGTGGCCACCGCCATCGCTGTCTCGTACCGGTCGGCGCCGGCGAGCCGGGTCACCGTCAGCCCCGCGGACCTCAGGGCCACCGCCACGCCCTCCCCCACCGCGGCCGTGCCACCGACGACGATCGCCTTCGTCGCCCTCAGCCGCCGGACCTCCTCGGCGGTGACGGGGAGGATCTCGTCGCGTGCGACGGAGAGGATCGGTGCCCCTGCGGCTCCGGCGGCGTAGGAGGCGGTGAGGCCGTCGACCACCGCGTCGCCGGCGACGATCACCACGGTGTCGCTGCCGGCGCCGAACGTCGCCTGCGAGGCGGCGACGGCGGTGGCGTAGCGGTCGCTGCCGCCGATCCGCTGGTCGAAGGCCGCGGGCCCGACGGCGTGGGCCGCGGCATGCGCCGTCGGGCCCAGCACGGGAGCGACCGCCCCGACGGTCAGTACCAGGACGCCGAGCGCAGCACGCTCCAGGGGTGACGGTGGTCGCAGCACGGGGCCTCCAGGACGTGGTGTGGTGCTCGGGGAGGCCGCCGACCGGCCCGTGAGCAGGGGCGTCCCCAGCATCACGCCGCGGTCGCCGCCAGGGCGGCAGACACGCGCAGGGATCGACGCCCCACTGCCGCCACGCGGACCGGCATCGACGCCGCGGCCGGGGTGGGGCTGATTTTCCTCGTCATGACGACGGTGACCGTCTACCTCGTCGCGACCCTCATCAGCCGGAACATGGCCGGGCGTCGCCGCTGACGGCGCATCGACCTCAGAGTTCCAGCGGCCGTCTCCAGCGAAGACCTGCGAACCGAGCGAAGTCGCCGTCCTTGCTGATGAGCGTCGCTCCGTGCTCGACGGCGATGGCAGCGTGGGCTGCGTCCGCCAGCAGGTTGCCGCGCGCCTGGGCCGCCGCGACGAGCTGCCCGAAGATGCTCCAGTGCCGGGGCCCGGGGACGAGGCGCACCACGCCGTCCGCCTCTCGGAGCGCCGTCAGCTGCTCAACGGCTTGGTCCGTCGGCGTGGGAGGGTCGAAGATCCGCCGGTGGGTGAGGATGCGCGCCACTCCCGTCAGCACGGCATCGCTGATGCCCACCGGCTCGGGGTCCGCCACCGCGGCCTCGAGCCAGGCCTTCATCGCCTGATGATCCGAAGCGTCCTCCCGCATCGCAGACACGATGACGTTGACGTCAATCGCGAGCATCGAGGTCCATGAGGTCCATGAGCGCCGACGAGTCGTCGAGGTCGACCCCGGGCTGGAGCCCGCGGCCGGCAAAGGGCTGGACGCGGTAGGCAGGTCGGGACGATGCTCGTGACTGATCGACCAGCGCGACCCTCACAGCGTCCTCCAGGAACGCAGTGATCGTTCGTCCGCTCACGGACGCCGCCGAGCGCACCTCGGCGTAAAGATCGTCAGGGAGGCGAACGGTGGTGCGCATGCGCCGAACCATACTCGCGTGATGCGGATATGTCAGCGATCAGCCCTCGCGACATGCCGTGGAGGGACTGCCGCAAGTGGGTCCTCTGGCGACGGTGGGGATCATGATTGCGGTGGGCCTCGCCGCGTGCAGCACAGGCACGCCCGAACCACTGCCGGACACGAGCCCGTCGAGCAGCGCCTCATCGCCCACGAGCTCGACCAGCAGCCCGTCAGCGACGACATCGAGCCCGTCGTCGACGTCCGTCCCCGCCCCCGAGAGCAGCGGGTCGACCCAGAGCGACAGACCGCTCCCGACGGGCAAGCCGCTGGGCCTGGACGACTTCTTCTCCCCGGAGAGCGGGTACAGCAGCTCACGGACGGGTTGGGAGGAGAACCGCTACGACGTGGCCGGTCGTGCACAGGTGCAGGGCATCGCCAACACCATCTCCGGCTGCTCCACCGGCAACGCGAAGACGCTCGAGCTGCGGCTGAAGAACTCCTTCTCCGAGGTGGCCTTCTCGGTCGGGCAGTCAGACAGCTCCGACTCCTCGTCCCAGAACGTCACCGTCGAGGTGTGGGCCAACAACAGCCAGGTGGAGACCCAGCGGGTTCCTTTCAACCAGGTCCAGGACTTCACCGTCCCCGTCGCGTCACCGTCATCGCCCATCTCGCCCCGCCTCGTGGCCTCGGCGCCGATGACGAGGCGGCATCCGCCGCTCGGGCGTCGCCGTCGCGCACGAGCGAGCAGCCCGCTGACGTCAGCTCCACCGCGCCATCGCCGAACCCTGACGGAGGCTCGAGCTGCTGGGACGCTGGCCGCGTCCTCGTCACCTGTGACGGCCTCACTCGCTCGAGGTGGTGGTGGCGTCCTCCGGGTGCTCCGCGCCCCTCGCCCTGCCCTACCTCGGAGGTGATGAGGCGGTCGACGTGCTCAGGCCCGATGCGGCGTTCTCCGTCGCTGACGTCGACGGCCGCCCTGCGTGCACCGTCGCCGCGCCCGACGGTGGATCGCTGACGTCACCCGCACGTGATGTCCTCCGGGAGCGGGCAGACCATCGGCTGTGCCGACCCGCACGACCGGGAGGTCATCAGTCCCCTGGACGACGGTCCTGGACCTCTGGACTGCGCGGCTCGAGCCGACCGCTACCTGGAGGTGCCTTGGCGCAACCACGATCGCCAGCTCTCCATCACCGATGAGGAGATCGACGGCGCACAGCGATGCACGGTCGGGGTCCGCGGTGACAACAGGCTCACCGCCTCGCTCAGGCGCCTGCGCTCGAGCACGCTCCCGATCACCGCTTCCTGAGGCGTCACCCTCGGGCCACCACGCTCGCACAGGGTGTCCCGCACCGGTACGGCCTGACGCGACGATCGAGCCCGGACCCGACGGCGCACCGGTGCGCCGTCGCCCCCGACGTCCCGGCCGGCTGACCGGGACGTCGAGCGCGCCTGCAGGAGCCGCTCAGTCAGCGATGAAGTACATCCGCTTGTTGACGAACTCCTCCATGCCCAGCGGCCCCAGCTCGCGGCCGAAGCCCGAGCGCTTGACGCCGCCGAACGGCAGCTCGGCGCCCTCGCCGCCGGGGGTGTTGACGTTCGCCATGCCGACGTCGAGCCTCCGCGCGACCCGCTGCGCCCGGTGCGTGTCCGTGGCGAACACCGCCCCGCCCAGGCCATAGGGGGTGTCGTTGGCCAGCTCGACCGCCTCGTCGTCGCTGCTGACCTTGTAGACCACCGCGACGGGCCCGAACAGCTCCTCGCGGTAGGCCGCCATGTCGGAGGTCACGCCGGTGAGGACCGCCGGGGAGAAGTACGCGGAGCCGTCGTCGGCCAGCTCGCCGCCGACGTGCAGCGTCGCCCCGTCCCTGACGGCCTGCTTGACCTGCTCGTCGAGCGTCTCCGCCGCCGTGCGGGACGACATCGGCGTGTACGTGCTCTCACCCCCGTCGTCGGGCCGGCCCGGCGTCATGCTGCGGGCGAGCTCGACGAGCCGGTCCGTGAACTCGTCGTACACGTCGTCCATGACGATGAGCCGCTTGTTGGAGTTGCACGCCTGCCCGGTGTTGTACATCCGGGTCTGCCAGGCCGTCGTGGCCGCAGCCCCGGGGTCCTCGCTGTCGAGCACCACGTACGGGTCCGAGCCCCCGAGCTCGAGCACGGCCTTCTTGAGGTGCTTGCCCGCCAGCGCGCCGACGACGGAACCGGCCCGCTCAGAACCGGTCAGCGACACGCCCTGGACCCGCGGGTCGGCGATGACTTCGGCGATCTGGTCGAAGGAGGCGAAGACGGTGCCGTAGACACCGTCGGGCACGCCGGCGTCGTCCATGATCTGCTGGATCGCCAGGGCCGACCTGGGGCAGATCTCGGCGTGCTTGAGGATGATCGTGTTCCCGAGCACGAGGTTGGGCGCGGCGAACCGCGCGACCTGGTAGTAGGGGAAGTTCCACGGCATGATCCCCAGCAGGGGGCCGATGGGCAGCCGCTCGATGCGGGCCCTGCCCCCGCCGCTCGTCGCGATCTCCTGGTCGGCCGTCAGCTCGGCGCCGTGGTCGGCGAAGTACGTGAAGATCGCGGTGCAGAAATCGACCTCCTCCTCCCCCTCGCTGGCCGGCTTGCCCATCTCCTGCGAGATGGTGGCGACCAGCTCGGTCCTGCGCTCGGAGAACAGCGCGGCGACACGGCGCACGACGGTCGCGCGCTCCTCGATGGTCTTCTCACGCCAGGAGAGGAAGGCGCTCTGCGCCCCCGCCATGGCCGCCTCGACGTCGTCGTCGGTGGCCGTGTCGTGCCGTTCCAGCACCTCCCCAGACATCGGATCCTGCACCCGGTAGCCGCTCTCGGCTGTGACGTCACTGGTCATGACAGCTCCTTTGCTCGACGCTCGATGCTTCCACACGCCGCGGCCGGCTCCGCCCAGGCGCCTGCCGGTGACCCACCGCGGCAGGCGACGAGCGTCTTGTCGTGGAGCCACCCGGACGCTTCGAGGACGGTGGCAGGAGCCCCGACGGGCGGGCACGCTGCCGCGCACGGACCCCCCGCCACCGACGTCCACGCCGAGGCGGTGGTCCTCCAGGAGCAGCACGCCCCTCGCGAGATCCTCGACACCAGTGATCAGAGGCGCGGGGGCCCGCCCGACGCTCAGGACGTCGAGCAGCGGCGCGCCCGTGCGGAGCGCGTCGTCGGGGCGCTGGAGGAGCGCGGGGTCGAGGCGGAGGTGGTGCTGGAGGCGATCGCGCTCCTGACTCGCGCTCCGCCTCGCTCCCGGTGGGCCGCAGGCCCACCCCGGGGGAGGCCGGAGAGCAGTGCTGCACGTACCGCGGGGCGCGCTGCTCCGCCACCTCCACGAGGCGCTGCAGGTCGCCACCGGCTGGCAGCCGGTCACCCCGGGCTCCATCGGCGCGCGGGTGCCCTCGCTCACCCATCTCGACGCCGACACCACGTCGCTGCGCGCCGCGACCAGCGCAGCCCTCGGTCTCTCGACGCTGGCGGCCCCCGACGCCGAGGAGCGCCGGTCACTGGCGCGCCCGGCGTGCGGGTGGTTCGAGGCCGGCATCGACCAGGGCCCGGGATCCTGCGGGATCTGCCCCTCGTACTCCTTCTAGCCCGGGTTCGACGACGACCCGGGCGCGAGCGCCCTCACGGACACGCCCACCGGGTGGCGTGCCTGGTGGATCGTCGACTCGATGCCATGGGTCTCGACCATCAGGGGTCAGCCGGCGGGGTGGCACCCGATCGCTCAGCTCGTCCGGTACCTGGAGGCGGTGGACCAGCACTGAGCGTGGTGTGGCGCCCCCCGCGGCCACCGAGGCGCTACACCTGCTCGGCTTCGACGGTCATACGTCGTGAGCAGGAGATGTGTATGATCAGCAAAAGACATACACACGGGGGCTGACATGCGCACCAACATCGACATCGACGACGAGCTGATGGCCGCTGCGCTCGCTGCCACCGGCGCCGCCACGAAGAAGGAGGCCGTGCACCTCGGCCTCGAAGCGCTGCTGCGCCGAGAGCGCCAGCGCTCGGTACGCCAGCTGCGCGGCACCCTCACGTGGGACGGCGACCTCGAGGCGACGCGCACCGACGCACCGTGATCGTCGTTGACTCGAGCGTCTGGATCGACTACTTCGGTGGCTGTGTCAACGCTGCGACCGACCGCCTGGACTCGGCTCTGGAAGAGGGCGCCGTCGTCACGGGTGATCTCGTGCTCACCGAGGTGCTTCAGGGGTTTCGGCACGACAGGCAGCACGCCACCGCGCGCGCTGCCCTGCTCTCCACGACGGTCGTCCCCATGCTGGGAGTCGCCAACGCGTTGGCCGGCGCCGAGAACTATCGCACCCTCAGAAAGCGGGGCGTGACCGTCCGCAAGACCATCGACATCATCATCGCCACCTACTGCCTCACCGCGGATCTTCCGCTGCTCTTCACGGACCGCGACTTCGCGCCCTGCGTGGAGCACCTGGGGCTGCGCGTGGCGTGAACCGAAGCGGGACGGGTTCCCCGACGGTGGGTCCGCCTGCGTCCATCGCGGCGCTGCCGCGCTGCGCACCGGGGCATCAGCGCCCCCTCCAGCACGGTTCCGGGAAGCGATCGCGGGGCTTCTTCGGACTGGGCTCACGGCGCGGCGCCCTCCTCCTCGACGCGGCAACACACTCCAGGGCAGCGGCCTCGTCCCGGGCGCACCACGTCGGCGAGGGGTCGCCGCAGCTCCTGCTCGCTCATCATCGGGTGGACCGTGAAGCTCTCCTCACCGTCCCCGAGGGTCTCGGTCCACGCCTGCCCGCCGCGCCTCCGGGTCGCCTGGCGCGTGTCGCGGTGGACGTCGATGAGCGCTAGGTCCTGGCGCCCGCCGACGCTTTCGTCCACCTCGAGGCCCCAGCCGGGGGTCTCCGTGGTCGCGCCCTCGTGCAGGGCCTGGACCAGCCAGGTCCCGCCGCCGACGACGTGCGCCAAGGCGTCCTGCTCGACGGCCAGGAGCACCACCTCGCCGAGGCGCGCGTCGTCCGGCGACTGCCACCGCCGGCCCTGCCCCTTGAGGTCGTCGCCCGTGTGGACGCTGCGCCGGCCGATCACCACGCTGATCATCGGGCCACGGTAGGTCCGCCAGGACGCCGTGACGGTGCCGGGACCGAGGCTCCACCCGTTCGGGAGAGGCGGCGCACGCAGGGGTGGTGCCTCGTCGCAGGACGCCGGCCGAGCTGACCGGACAGCCCGCTCCCCGACACGGGGCCCACCCGACCTGGTGGGCGCCCGGGCCCGTTCGGCCTAACCTCGTCCCTGGGACGCGGCCTCATCCGGGGGCCGCGGGACGGCGACGGCGAGGGTCAAGGGCGTGGAGCGCACGAGCGACCGGGTCTGCACGCGGTGCGAGGCGATCATGTGGACGGGCGATCGGCACTGCCCCCGCTGCGGGCAGCCGCGCAGCCAGGCCGTGCCGGCGGCCCCGCGGCACGAAGCCGTCGCCCCGGCGTGGTCCGCCGCCCAGCACGACGACGACCCGGCGCCCTGGCAGACCTCGAGCGCCGTCACCACCGCGCAGCAGGAGCGTGACGCTCCTCCCCCGCGGCCGGGGCGGCGCCGCAAGAACGGCGCGCTCGTCGCGGCTGCAGCGCTGCTGGTCGTGGCCGTGCTGGTCGCCGGCACCGTGCTGTGGCGCACCGGCGCCCTCGGCGGCGACACCGAGAGCGCCGCCGCGGCCCCGGCGCCCACCGCCAGCGAGCCCGCCGGCGACCCGACGCCCGCGGACGAGCCCTCCGAAGGCGCCGTGGAACGGCTCCCGACGACGGGCGACTCCCTCGTGGAGGACGCGAGGGCGCAGGTCCCGTCGACCTCCGACGACGCGACGGACGGCAACGGCGACACCACCAGCTACGAGGCCGCCAACATGCTCGACGGCGACCCCGAGACCACGTGGCGCATGGACGGCGACGGCTCCGGGGAGTCGGTCACCTTCACGTTCGACGGCGAGCGCACCATCAGCCAGCTCGGGCTCATCAACGGGTACGCCAAGACCGACCCCGCGTCCGGCGCGGACCGTTACGCCCAGACCCGGCGCATCACCCGGGTGACGTGGACCATCGGCGCGGACAGCTTCGAGCAGCGTCTCGACGACGGCGACCAGGGCTTGCAGCCCCTCGCCATCCGCCCGGTGAAGGGCGACGAGGTGACGCTGGAGATCGACCGCGTGACCCGCCCCGGCGACTCCTCGTTCAACCAGACGGCGATCAGCGAGGTGGAGATCCTGGGCTGAGGCTTCTCGCCGCCCCTGCCCGACGACGCCTTGCGGTGCCCCGGTGGGCGTCGGCCGAGATGACTACGGTGGCGTATCGTCGAAAGATATCCACAGACGTAGTCGGAAAGACGGCAACTCATGGAATCGACGGTGATCGGCACGAGCGGGACGCTCGGTCATGCCCTGCGCGACGCGCGTCTGCGCCACGGGTGGAGCCAGCGCGAGCTGGCCGCTCGTGCGGGCGTCTCCCAGCGCTACGTCAGCGAGCTGGAATGCGGCAAGGGCTCGGTGACCTTCGAGCGTCTCGCGACCGTGGTGAGCACTCTTGGGCTGCGGCTGCGGCTGGAGACACCGTGAGAGGCGTCGACGTCCACCTCGGCGGCGAGCTCGTCGCGGTGATCGAGGACTCCGCGCTGACCGGGTCCGGCGGCGCACGACGGCAGGCGATCGGGCAGCCGATCCTGTCGGTCCGTCTGCCGCGGTGGTCCGTGCCGCCGGCCGGGGCTAGCTGTACCGGGCCGGGAGGTTGGTAGCAGCGGGGCGGGCTAGGTGTGATGTCCAGGCACGTTGTCAAGTCTGGTGATGGGTGCGACTTTCCCGATCGCGGAGTGGGGCCGGTGGTGGTTGTACTGGTGGATCCAGGGTGCCAGGGCAGCGAGGCGGGCTGCTTCTGAGGGGTAGAAC
>JBBSRD010000126.1:0-8511 GCA_038243415.1 Actinomycetales bacterium
CACTTAGGCGCGCAGCCCGACGCTGCCCACCCCGACCACATTGTGCGCGATGTCGACGAGGGTGTACCCGCCGAGCATCCGGGCCCAGTGCGGCGGCAGGGTGGCGACGTACCCGTCGTGGGCCTCGGGCAGCAGGTCGACCTCGTCGTCCTCGGGGGCGGTGACCAGCGGCGGGGACAGCGCGATGCGCCGCTCGCCGTCCCGCTCCTCGGTGAGCTTGGGCAGAGCGCGGTCCGACGTGCGCCTGGCCGCCCGCCTCGACGCCCGCTCCAGCTCCCTGTGCAGGGAGGAGTCCGAGGCCTCGTCGTGCAGGGAGTCGACGTCGACCTGCTCGAAGCTTCGGGCCAGCAGCGCGCGCTGCGAGAGGTCGCGGACGTGCTTGCGGTACGCGCGCACCGCGGCGGCCGTGGCGTCGGAGCAGCTCTCCTCCGTGAGGCCGTTGCTGCGGCCCGCGACCCAGATGCTGGCCGCCAGGCGCCGCAGGTCCCACTCCCACGGGCCGGGGTGGGCCTCGTCGAAGTCGTTGAGGTCGAGCACGAGGTCGCGGGACGGCGAGCCGTAGAAGCCGATGTTCCCCACGTGCGCGTCGCCGCAGATGACCGGGGTGATCCCGGTGGAGGGCAGGGACGCGAAGTCGTCGGCCATGACGCCGGCGGCCCCCCGGAGGAAGCCGAAGGGGGAGGCCGCCATCCGCTTGACGCGCACCGGGACCAGCCGGTCGAGCCGACCCTCGTGCAGGCGCTGCACCTGCTCGACGACGTCGACGCGGTCCGCGGCCGGCTGCCAGCCCGCCAGCGACGTGCGGTGCACCTTCTCGCGGAGCCCCCGCCCGGTCTCCCAGCGCACCTCGCGGGGGACCGGCCGGGCGAGGATCGAGCCGTACGGGGCCCCGTCGGCGGAGCCGAGGACGGTGTGGGGGGTGCGCACGGGGAGAAGCATGTCGTAAGGACGACGACAGCAGACGGGCGTCCCGCCGACGGCAGGTACGCTGCCGTCGGCGGCGCACGCCGGGGGGAGCATTGATGCCCTCGCCGAGCCCGCCCGGTTCCGACAGGCCCCACCACCCGAGGGGCACGGGACGCGCCCTGGCGACACGGCACCACCTGCCGCCCACCCGCTGCACCGCGGTCGCCGAGGCGTGATGCTCCGCCCACCCTTTCCCGCGGCTCCGGCCACGGGGGCCGCAGGAGGACCAGATGACTGCCACCACCACCCATGACGGTGCCGGGCCGCGCGTCGACGCCGGCTCAGCGCCGGACCAGGGCGCGACGTCGAAGAAGGGCTTGCGCTCCGGCAAGGGCTCCGGCTCCGACCGGCTCGTGCCAGGCCCCACCCCGACGGCGACCGCGTCGTCCCCGGTCACCGCGGCGCAGGCCCGCGAGTCCCAGACGCCGTCTCCGCGGGCGGGCCAGCGCGAGACGATGACGGGGGCGGCCTCGCTGGTCCGCTCCCTCGAGGCGATGGGCGTCGACGTCGTCTTCGGCCTCCCCGGCGGGGCGATCCTGCCCACCTACGACCCGCTGCTGGACAGCCCGACCGTGCGCCACATCCTCGTGCGCCACGAGCAGGGATCCGGTCACGCCGCCCAGGGGTACGCCTCGGCGACCGGGCGCGTGGGGGTGTGCCTCGCCACGTCCGGCCCGGGCGCGACGAACCTCGTCACCTCCATCGCCGACGCCCACATGGACTCCGTCCCGATGGTGGCCATCACCGGGCAGGTCGGCAGCGCCGCGATCGGCACCGACGCCTTCCAGGAGGCGGACATCGTCGGCATCACCATGCCGATCACCAAGCACAACTACCTCGTGACCAACCCCGACGACATCCCGCGGGTCATCGCCGAGGCCTTCCACATCGCCGCCTCCGGTCGCCCCGGACCGGTGCTGGTGGACGTCACGAAGGACGCCCAGCAGGCCACCACGACGTTCTCGTGGCCCCCCACGTTCGACCTCGACGGCTACAAGCCGACCACCAAGCCCCACGCCCGCCAGGTGCGCGAGGCGGCAAAGCTCATCGCCGCCGCCGAGCGCCCGGTGCTCTACGTCGGCGGCGGGGTCATCCGGTCCGGGGCCTCCGACGCGCTCACCGCGCTCGTCGAGGTCTCGAACGCCCCGGTCGTCACCACGCTCATGGCCCGCGGCGCGCTGCCGGACAGCCACCCGAACAACCTCGGCATGCCGGGGATGCACGGCACGGTCGCCGCGGTGACCGCGCTGCAGAAGTCCGACCTGCTCATCTGCCTGGGAGCCCGCTTCGACGACCGCGTGACTGGGCTGCTGAGCTCCTTCGCGCCCCACGCCGCGGTGATCCACGCCGACATCGATCCCGCGGAGATCGGCAAGAACCGCAAGGTCGACGTCCCGATCGTGGGCGACGCGCGCGACACCATCAGCGCGCTCGTCCCGGCCCTGAAGGCCGAGCACGACGCCGGCAACACCGCCGACCTCGGCCAGTGGTGGCGCCAGCTCGACCAGCTGCGCGAGACCTACCCGCTGGGTTACGACGAGCCGGAGGACGGCTCGCTGTCGCCCCAGCACGTCATCCAGCGGATCGGGCAGCTCAGCGGCCCCGACACGATCTACACCTCCGGGGTGGGCCAGCACCAGATGTGGGCGGCGCAGTTCATCAAGTACGAGAAGCCGGGCACGTGGCTGAACTCCGGCGGCCTCGGCACCATGGGCTACGCCGTGCCCGCGGCGATGGGCGCCAAGGTCGGCGTGCCGGGCTCCACGGTGTGGGCGATCGACGGCGACGGGTGCTTCCAGATGACCAACCAGGAGCTCGCGACCTGCGCCCTGAACGACATCCCCATCAAGGTCGCAGTGATCAACAACTCCTCGCTGGGCATGGTCCGCCAGTGGCAGACCCTGTTCTACGAGGGCCGCTACTCCAACACCGACCTGCACACCGGTGCCGCCGTGGAGATGGGCTCGCGGATCCCCGACTTCGTCAAGCTCGCCGACGCCTACGGGTGCGCGGGCCTGCGCTGCGAGCGCCCCGAGGACCTCGACGCCACCATCGAGGCGGCGATGGCCATCAACGACCGCCCCGTCGTCGTCGACTTCGTCGTGCACCGCGACGCGATGGTGTGGCCGATGGTGACCGCGGGGCTGCCGAACGACGCGATCCAGTACGCGCGGGGCATCACCCCCATCTGGGACCGCGACGAGTCGAGCAACCCCGAGACCGTGCGCGGTGAGACCGCGGACGACGAGCGCACCGGCGACGAGCAGACCGGTGCTGACCGGTGAGCCGCCACACGCTCTCCGTGCTCGTCCAGAACCGCCCGGCGGTGCTCATGCGCGTCGCGGCCCTCTTCGCCCGCCGGGCGTTCAACATCGAGTCCCTCGCCGTCGGCCCGACGGAGAACCCCGAGACCTCGAGGATCACCGTCGTCGTCGACGTGGACGACCTGCCGCTGGAGCAGGTGGTCAAGCAGCTCAACAAGCTGGTCAACGTGCTGAAGGTCGCCGAGCTCGACGCCGAGGCCTCGGTCCAGCGCGAGCTGCTGCTGGTCAAGGTGCGCGCTGACGGCGTCACCCGCCCCCAGGTCATGGCCGTCACCGACCTGTTCCGCACCCACGTCGTCGACGTCGCCCCGGACGCGATGGTCATCGAGGCGATCGGCCGGCCGGAGAAGAACGCCGCCCTGCTGCGCGCGCTCGAGCCCTTCGGCATCCGTGAGACGGTCCAGTCCGGTCTCGTGGGGCTCTCCCGCGGGCCCAAGGCGCTGGCCGACCGCTCCCGCGCCTGACCCGCACCAGCACCACTGCGCACCACCCACCGTCCGCCAACCCCTGAGGAGCGCCCCCATGGCCGCCGAGCTGTACTACGACGACGACGCCGACCTGACCGTCATCCAGTCGAAGAAGGTCGCGGTGATCGGCTACGGCAGCCAGGGCCACGCCCACGCGCTGAGCCTGCGCGACTCCGGCGTCGACGTCCGTGTGGGGCTCGCCGAGGGGTCCTCGTCGCGGGCCAAGGCCGAGGGCGAGGGCCTGCGCGTCCTCAGCGTCTCCGACGCCTGCGCCGAGGCGGACGTGGTGATGCTCCTCGTGCCCGACCACGTGGCCCGCAAGGTCTACGCGGACTCGATCGAGGCGCACCTGGCCGACGGCAAGGCGCTCCTGTTCGGCCACGGCCTCAACGTCCGCTTCGGCTACATCACCCCGCCGGACGGCGTGGACGTCGCGATGGTCGCCCCCAAGGGCCCCGGGCACCTGGTGCGCCGCGAGTACGTCGCGGGCCGCGGCGTGCCGGTCATCGTCGCCGTCGAGCAGGACGCGACCGGCAGCGCCTGGCCGCTCGTGCTCTCCTACGCCAAGGCGATCGGCGGCCTGCGCGCCGCCGGCATCCGGTCGACCTTCGCCGAGGAGACCGAGACCGACCTCTTCGGGGAGCAGGCCGTGCTGTGCGGCGGCATGTCCCGCCTCGTCCAGGCCGGTTTCGAGACCCTCACCGAGGCCGGCTACCAGCCGGAGATCGCCTACTTCGAGACCCTCCACGAGCTCAAGCTCATCGTGGACCTCATGTACGAGGGCGGCATCGCCAAGCAGCGCTGGTCCGTCTCCGACACCGCCGAGTACGGCGACTACGTCTCCGGCCCGCGCGTGGTCGACGACGGCGTGAAGGACCGCATGAAGGACGTGCTCGACGACATCACGTCGGGGAAGTTCGCCCAGCGCTTCATCGACGACCAGGACGCCGGCGCGCCGGAGTTCACGCGCCTGCGCGCCGAGCAGGAGTCCCACCCCATCGAGGCCACCGGCGCGAAGCTGCGCCCGCTGTTCGCCTGGGTCGGCGGGGACAAGGACGACTACACCGAGGGCACCGCTTCGCGCTGAGGCGCTGACCGTGGAGGAGGAGGCCGGCAGGGGCGGGAGGATGGACGCGTGAGCGACGCCACCGACCGCCCCGCCGGTTCCACCACCGACGTCACGACCTTCTGGACGCGCGTGCGCGGCCGCGTGCAGAAGGACCCCTTCGCCCGCCTCGGCGTGGTGGTGGGCCCCGGGGGGTCCGCCGCCCTCGCGCCGCCCGCGTTCTCCTTCGGGGCCACGCGTGAGCAGGCCGACGACCAGCTGGACCGGGTGCTCTCCGGTGCCAAGACCGCGACCTCCTCTGCGCTGGTGGAGTACCGCGCCGGCGGGGACGACGAGCACCCGCTGCCGCGCGTGGGCGACCTCTCGATCGTCCTCGACGGCGCCGGCGAGCCGCGCGCGGTCGTCCGCACCACCGCCGTCGAGGTCACCACCCTGGGGCTGGTGGACGCCGTCCACGCCCGGGCCGAGGGCGAGGACGCCGCGACGATCGAGGGCTGGCGTCGCGAGCACGCCGCGTTCTGGGGCAAGAGCGTCAGCGACGCCGACGACTGGCCGGTGGTCCTGGAGCGGTTCTCCCGCGTGTACCCGGGGGAGGACGACGATCGCTAGGGGCGGTTCGTCGGGCGGCTCGTCGAGGGGGGGGCGCAGCACGCTCCCGACGAAGGACTGCGCGGTCTGCGGGCGGACCATCACCTGGCGCAAGAAGTGGGAGCGGGACTGGGGGCAGGTGCGCTTCTGCTCCGACGGCTGCCGGCGGCGCGCCGGGTCCTCCGCCTCCCGCGGGACCGACGCCGCGCTGGACGCGGCCATGGTGCGCCTGCTGGGCGCCCGCCCCGCCTCGTCCTCGATCTGTCCCAGCGAGGCCGCGAGGGCAGCCGCCGCCGACCTCGGGATGGACGACGAGGGCTGGCGGGGGCTCATGGAGCCCGCCCGGGCCGCGGCCCGCCGCCTGGTCGCCGCAGGGGAGGCCGAGATCACCCAGGGCGGGAAGGTCGTCGACCCGTCGACCGCGAAGGGCCCGATCCGGGTGCGGCGGGCCCGGTGATCACCGCGAGAGGCGCGTCGACGGTCGCGACGACGGGGGACGGACGCCCGCGGTGGACCGCTCCCCCCGCAGGTGGACGCGCTGGCGGCCGGTCGTGCGCTGTCATGGGGGCATGAGCCGCACCGACGACCGGACCGCGACGGTGACCCACCAGGCGTGGGCCCGGGCCGCACAGCACCCCGTGGCGCTCGACGCGCTGTGGGTGGTCCCGTCCGCCCTCGGGTGCGCCGTGGCCTCCCTCGCCGGCCCGCTCTCCAGCACGCTATTCCTCGTCGGCACCCGGGCCGTCGACAGCGGCACGCTGCTCGCCGTCGTCTCGCTCGTCCAGGTCGGCGCGCTCCTGGTGCGCCGCGTCCGGCCCGTCGCGATCGTCGTCGTGGCCGGGCTGGCGCAGTGGGCGATCATCGCGGCGGGGACGACCGCTCGGCCGTCCCCTTCCAGCCGAGCTACCTCGCGGTGCTGGTCGCGCTCTCCTCGATCGCCGCTCACGGCCCGCGGTGGGCGCGCTGGGCCGCGCTGGGCGGCGGCGCCGCGGGGTCCGTCCTCCTCGCCGTCTTGATCATCGGTGGGCCGGGGGGCCGGTCGGGCTCGGCGAGCTCGTGGTGGGGGCTGCGACGACCGGCGTGACCTTCGTGCTCTGCCTGCTGGCCTGGACCGCGGGCCAGCTGAGGCGCGTGCGCCTGGAGCAGCAGGCCGCGACCGCCGAGGCCGCACAGCGCCGCCAGGGCGAGATGGAGCAGCGGGTCCTCGTCGCCGCGGGGGAGGAGCGCGCCCGCATCGCCCGGGACCTCCACGACGTCGTCGCCCACTCCCTGTCCGCCGTCATCGCCCAGGCCGACGGGGGCCGGTACGCGGCGGCCAGCGACCCGGCCGCGGCCACCATCGCCCTGGAGACCGTCGCCGCCACCCGGCGGGGCGCGCTGACGGACATGCGCCGCCTGCTGGGGATCCTGCGCGAGGGTCCTGAGGCCGGCGCCGCCGCCCCGATGGCGCCGCAGCCCGGCGAGCAGGACCTCGCCGACCTCGTCGTGTCGGTGCGCTCCAGCGGGCTGGACGTCGCCCTCACGCGCGTGGGGCAGCCCAGGGCCGTGCCGGCCGGCGCCGGCCTCTCGCTCTACCGGGGCGTCCAGGAGTCGCTGACGAACGTCCTCAAGCACGCCGGCCCCGGAGCCCGCGCGCGCGTCCGGGTCGTGTGGCGCGCCGACGGCGTCGAGGTGAGGGTCGAGGACGACGGCGGGAGCGCCCCCTCGGCCGCCACCAGCGGCGACGGCCATGGCCAGGGTCTGGTCGGGATGCGCGAGCGCCTCGTGATGTTCGGGGGCACCGTGGACGCCGGCCCCCTGCCCGGTGGCGGGTTCGGCACCCGCCTGGTGCTGCCGCTGCCCGTCGACCTGCCACGGGCCACCGCACCCGCCGACGTCCCGACCCGAACCCTGGAGACCCACCGATGAACGACGCGCCGGGCACCGGGGCCGCGACCGGCGAGCCACCGGCCCCCGAGACACCGGCCCCCGAGCCCGTGCGGGTCTTCCTCGTCGACGACCAGCAGCTGGTCCGCGCGGGGTTCTGCATGGTCATCGACTCTCAGCCCGACCTCCGCGTGGTCGGGGAGGCCGGCGACGGCGACGAGGCGGTGCGGGCGCTCGCCACGACCGCGGCCGACGTGGTGCTCCTGGACGTCCGCACGCCCCGGATGGACGGCGTCGCGGCCACCGCCGCCGTTCTGGAGGCGGCGGCCCGGCGCGAGCGGGCGCCGGGCACCGGTCTCCTGCGCGTCATGGTCCTCACCACGTTCGACCTCGACGACTACGCCCTCGAGGCCATCCGCGCCGGGGCCTCGGGCTTCCTGCTGAAGGACGCCCCGCCGGAGGAGCTGCTCGCCGCCGTCCGCACCGTCCACACCGGGGACGCCGTCATCGCCCCCTCGACCACGCGTCGCCTCTTCGACCACCTCGCCGTGAGGCTGGCGTCCGCTCCGGAGGCGAAGGGCCCCGACCCCATCGACGCCCTCACCGACCGCGAGCGCGAGGTGCTGGTGCTCATGGCGCGGGGCCGCTCCAACATTGAGATCGGCCGGGACCTCTTCGTGGCCGAGGCGACCGTCAAGACCCACGTCGGCCGGGTGCTGGCCAAGCTCGGCGCCCGCGACCGGGTGCAGGCGGTCGTGGTGGCCTACGAGCACGCCCTGGTGCGCCCCGGCCGGTGACGCCGCGCAGCGGCGACGGGGCCGTCCGGGCTGGCGATCACCGCCGGTGCACGGCCAGGATGGTCCCGGGCAGGGAACCCTGCTCGGACCTCGACCAAGGGAGACCACCATGGGCCTCGGAGACATGACCGAGAAGGCTTCGGACGCTGGCATCGACAAGGCCGGTGACGCGGCCGAGAGCAAGGCCGGCGGCAAGGGCGCCGACCAGATCAAGAAGGGCGAGCAGGCCGCCGACAAGAAGGTCGGCGAGTAGCAGCTCTCTCCGGCGCCGTCACTCCTCCTCGGGGGGTGGCGGCGCTGGGTCGTCCCTGGGGATGATCCGCGCCGCGGCGGACCGTCCGTCCGACCGATGACCTGGGCGGGCTCCTGCGCTCGGTCGTGCAGCACGGAGACCGGGCGTCCGGCGACCACCGCGACCGGCGACCACCGCGACCGGC
>JBBSRD010000127.1:0-8481 GCA_038243415.1 Actinomycetales bacterium
GGGGAAGGACTCGGGGAGCGTGCGGTCCCTGAAGGTCTCCAGCACCAGGCGGATCTGGCTCGTGGACTCCACCGCGCGGTCCAGCTGGCTGGGGGTGTACGTGAGGTCCTCCTCCAGCGCGGCGTAGCGGCGCGCCCGGGTACGGCGGTCGACCAGCGGCACCACTTCCCCCGCCTCGACGGTGGAGCCCTCTGCGGTGATCTGCGTCCTGATGCGGAAGACGCTGAAGTCGACGTTGACGCCGTCCGCGACGGACTGCGGGTAGGTGTACTTCGAGACGAGGTTCTGCTCGAAGAACGCCAGGGTCTGCTTGCCGGGGGTTGCCGTGAGCCGTACCACGTGGGCGTCGAAGTACTCGACCACCTCGCGCCACACCCCGTAGATGGAGCGGTGCGCCTCGTCGACGATGATGAGGTCGAAGGACTCGGGGGGCATCGCGGCGTCGTAGTCGACGGTCACCGGCGCGCCGGGGACCGCGGCGTCGAGGTCCGGCGCGTCACCCGCCGGCACCGGCTCGCCCCGCAGCGCCGCGTAGACCCGCTGGATGGTGGAGATGACGACGGACGAGCTGCCCAGCTGGCCGGCCGAGGTGAGCTTGTCGGCGTTCCACACCTCGGTGAAGCGGCGACCGTCATCCGGCAGGCGGTAGTTCTGGAACTCTGCGAGCGCCTGGTCACCGAGGTTGTTGCGGTCGACGAGGAACAGGATCCGCCGGAAGCCTCCGTACCGCAGGAGGCGCTGGCACAGGGTGACCGCGGTGAAGGTCTTTCCGGCTCCGGTGGCCATCTGCACGAGGGACCGGCCGAAGCGCTGCTCGACGAGGGAGCGCTCCACGCCGGTGATCGCCTCGATCTGGGCTGGACGCAGGCGGTGGGTCTCCAACGCCGGCAGCCGGGCGACGCGCCCGCGCCACGTCGGGGCGTCCGGGTGCTCCTCGGCCTGGCGCACGATGCCCGAGAAGGTGGCGGGCTGTGGCACTGCGAAGATCGCCCGGGCCCGGGGCTCGGGGTCGTAGCCGTTAGTCAGGTGGGTCTCGGTCCCGCTGGCCTCGATGACGAAGGGGAGGCGGCCGTCCACGGTCCTCGCCGCCAGGCGCACCTCGGGCGGCAGGCCGGAGGCGTACATGGCCGACTGCCACTCCACCCCCGTCAGCGTGGCGCCGACCGGCTTGGCCTCGATGACGCCGATGACGGCGCGGTCCACATAGAGCAGGTAGTCCACCCGGCCGTGGCCGGGAGCCATGATCGACTCGCGGACGGCAACGCCCTGGGCGGCATACAGGTTGAGCCGCGACCGGTCCTGCACTTCCCACCCCGCCGCCGAGAGCTGAGCGTCGATGAGCCGGCGAGCCCGCTGCTCCGCGGTGAGCGCGTCGTCGTGGTTCACCATGGTGTCCTCCTCGTGACGTCGGCGCCCGGCCGCGAGCGCCGCCGGGCGGCGGCACCGCCACCCGTGTGGCTGCGAGGACCACGTCGGGTGATGCATTGTGCCGCGGAGTCATCCAGTCACGATGGTCGGTGCGCGGTGTGGCATCGACGCCCGGCTTGTGGAAGGAGCGCGTTCATCCACAGGCGCACAACGTGTTGCTCCACAAGGTACCTAGGCAGCAAGTCCGAGGTACCTTGGCCCATGGCCCTGAGCATCAAGAACCCCGAGACGGAACGGCTGGCGCGCGAGCTCGCCGCCGCGACCGGCAAGAGCGTGACGGCTGCCGTCACCGAAGCCCTCGAGCGCAGCCTGCGTCAGACGGTCAACCGGGAAGCAGAGGTCGAGGCGCTCACCGCTCGCACCATGGCCATCGCGAAGGAGACGGGGGCTCGGCTCTCCGATGACGTCAAGTCTTTCGACTACGACGCATGGCTCTACGACGAGGACGGGCTTCTTCGGTGATCGTCGACTCGTCGGCCGTCGTCGCCATCATCCGGGACGAGGCCGACTCCCATGCTCACGCCCGTGCCCTCGCCGAGGCCGCCCAGCACGTGCCTGCACAGGGCAAGATCTCGGCCGCCACGCTGGCCGAGCTGTCGATCGTCGTCGATGCGATGAAGGACCCGGGGGTCAGCGCGCGGCTGGATGAGATCCTCGCCGACAACTTGGTGGCCGTTGTCCCCTTCACCGCAGAGCACGCCCGCATCGCCCGCCAGGCGCACCGCGACTTCGGGCGACGCAGCGGGCACCCGGCGAAGCTGAACATGGGCGACTGCTTCAGCTACGCCCTGGCCAATGCCACTCGGGAGCCGCTGCTCTACAAGGGCGACGATTTCGTCCACACCGACGTGCGGGGCGCACTCCCCCGGTGACGCGCGAGCCCCGTCCATCTTCGTCAAGCGGGAAGTTGGTGCGGCTTGCGGGCATCGAGCGGGGAGTTGATGTGGCTTCCTACGGCGTGTCGGATGTTCGAGGTCCCCGCTCGCCGACGTGGTGGTGGCTGTGGGCAAAAGTGCACCACGACCCGCGGCACTCCGTCTCCGGAAGCTACTGAGCCATGTCCACGAAGCGCGAGTAGTGGCCCTGGAAAGCCACGACGATCGTGTCCGTCGGGCCGTTCCTGTGCTTGGCGACGATAAGGTCGGCCTCACCCGCTCGAGGTGATTCCCGGTCATAGGCGTCCTCCCGATGAAGCAGGATCACCATGTCCGCATCCTGTTCGATCGATCCCGACTCACGGAGGTCGCTCATCGCCGGCTTCTTGTCCGTGCGGGCCTCCGCGCCACGGTTCAGCTGGCTGATCGCGATCACCGGGACCTGCAGCTCCTTGGCGAGGAGCTTCAGCGCCCGCGAGAACTCGCTGACCTCCTGCTGACGGCTCTCCACGCGCTTGCCCGACGTCATGAGCTGGAGGTAGTCGATGACCACGAGCTTCAGGTCGTGCTGCTGCTTGATCCGCCGGCACTTCGCGCGGATCTCCATGAGGGTCATGTTCGGGGAGTCGTCGATGAACATCGGCGCCGCGGAGATCTGGCCCATGGTGCGCGCGAGCTTGGTCCAGTCCTCCTCGCGCATGGTGCCCTTGCGCATGTTCTGCAGCGGGATCTTCGCCTCGGCGGAGAGCAGCCGCATGGTGATCTCGTTCTTGCTCATCTCGAGCGAGAAGATCACGGAGGTCATGCCGTTCTTGATCGACGCGGACCGGGCGATGTCCAGGCCGATGGTCGAGTTGTGGGTGGGGACCATCGAGCGCGTCGCGAGGTAGAGGTGGCTGGGGTGCTCCACCTCGATGCAGCGCACGGGCACGCTGGGGACGGCCACCACGGAGACGACCGCCCGCCCCGTGACCGCCGCGACGCCGGTGCGGCGCTCCTTGTGCAGCAGGCGCTGGCGCTCCAGCCAGAAGACGTCCTCGTCGGCGGAGAACGCCACGGCCGTCGGCGCGCTCGCCGGCGCGGCGCGCAGGCCGAGGCCCATCACGAGCTCGCGCACGTCGCCGGCCAGCGCGTCGTCCCCGAGAGTGATCCCCACGCCGGCGTCATCGGCGACGCCCCCGGCGACGTCGAGCAGCCCGGCCAGCAGGTCGCGGCGGGAGGCCTCATCGGCCCTCAGGTACGCCGGGGGCACCCGCGGGGCGCCCAGCAGGCCCTCAGCGGCCAGGAGGGCCTCCACGTCGACGCCGCGGGCGTCGCCGGTCAGCCAGCGATGCGTGAGGCCCCCGTCGACCCGCTCGGTGCGGTAGCCCTCGCCCTCGATGCGGGCGATCACCGCGTGGTCGTCGGTGGTGAGGCGCGCGGCGTCGCGGTGGCCGCCGGCCAGCCACGCTCCCAGCGCGTACGGGGAGAGCGGCAGCGCGGTGGCGGGCAGCGAGAGCGGTGCGGCGAGGGTGATGCGGTGGCCGTGGCCGTCGGGCCCCGCGGTGAGATCAGCGCCGACGTCGGACGCCAGCTCCGTGGTGGTCCGCACGCTCCCCGAGCCGCCCACGGCGCGCTCGGAGGCCGTGCTGGTGACCCACTGGTGCTCGGCGTCGGCGAGCACCACCGAGCCGTCGTCGAGCGTGATCTCGAAGCACGGCCGGTCGCGCACCACGTCGGTGGCAGCGAGCACCCGGGTGGGGGTGCCGTCGGCCGCGAGGACCTCGTCGCCCACGGCGACCTCACCCATCGTGGTCCAGCCCGTGGGCGTCGCCAGGGGCGTGCCGAGCGCGAGCGCCTTGCCGATGGCCGGGCGCGCAGCGATGACGATCATCTGGCCGGGGTGCAGGCCGTTGGTCAGCTGGTCGAGGTCGGCGAAGCCGGTGGGCACGCCCGTCATGCCGTCGCCCCGGTGGCTGGACGCCTCGATCTCGTCGATGGTGCCCTCGATGACGTCGCCCAGGGGCACGTAGTCCTCGCTGACGGTCCGCTCGGTGACGGCGTACACCTCGGCCTGCGCGGAGTTGACGAGCCCGTCGACGTCGCCGCCGTCGGTCGCGTAGCCCAGCTGCACGATCTTCGTGCCGGCCTCGACGAGGCGCCGCAGCACGGCGCGCTCGCGGACGATGCGCGCGTAGTACCCGGCGTTGGCCGCCGTCGGCACCGCGGAGATCAGCGTGTGCAGGTACGACTGCCCGCCGACGCGCCCCAGCTGGCCGCGCTGGGTGAGCGTGGCCGCGACGGTGATGGCGTCCGCGGGCTCACCGCGCCCGTAGAGGTCCATGACGGCGTCGTAGACCATCTCGTGGGCGGGGCGGTAGAAGTCGCTGCCGCGCAGCTGCTCGACGACGTCGGCGATGGCGTCCTTGCTGAGCAGCATGCCGCCGAGGACGCTCTGCTCCGCGGCGAGGTCCTGCGGGGGGGTGCGTCCGAGGTCCTCGGACCCTCCGGGGGCCCGCTCGTACTCCTCGAGCTCGATGCTCATCGTGCGTCCCCCTCCGGCCTCGGCATGCGCTTCACCCCACCACCGAGCACCGACAGCACCGGCAGAACAGCTGCGCCGCGCGGTCGCACGACGACGCGGACGCAGCGGCCGACAGGCACGACGGAGCCCACCCCGGGAGGGGTTCGGGTCGTCCGAGCCGGTCCACGGAGGCAGCTGCGGCACGGGCCGTCGCGGCGGTGGGGAAGAGCCAGAACGGTAGGTCGCCGCGCCGCCGGTGTCGACGTGCTCGGCCCGTGACCCCGGTGGCGCCTGTGGATAACTCACGTGCTTGGGCGGCTCCGGTGTGCACAGCTTGTGGATAAGTCTGTGGACATCAACGGGCGAAGCGGGGACGAAGACTAAAATACGGGGTGCTGAGGCCTCAAGTCGGGCGGAAAGGCTGTGGACGGAGCACCGGCCGGCATGTCGTCGGCGTGTCGTACCGCCGGGCGTGTCGTCCACAGCTGTGGACAACTCCTGCCGGGGTCACAGCCTCGGTCGCATGGTCTGATGACCCCCGTGCAGGTCGGTGACGCGTCGTCCGGGGCGGGCTCGCCGACCGCGGGTGGCGCCGGCGGCCGGTCCCCCCTGCGCCAGGTGCTCGGCCTCGCGGTCCCCGCGCTCGGGGCGCTCGTGGCAGAGCCCCTGTTCCTCCTGACCGACGCCGCCGTCGTCGGCACGACGGGCCCGGACGCGCTGGCCGGCCTGGCCGTCGGGAGCGCCCTCCTCTCCACCGCCGTCGGCCTCTTCATCGTGCTGGCCTACGCCACCACCGCGGACGTCGGGCGCCTCACCGGCGCCGGGCGCGCGCGCGAGGGTCTGGACCGCGGGATCGACGGGCTCTGGCTGGCGCTGGGCATCGGCGCCGTGATGGCGGCGCTCGCCGCCGCCGCGGCCCCCGTGCTCGTCCGGGTCCTCGACACGCCGGCGGCCGCTGCCGGCGGGGCGACGCTGTACCTCCAGCTGTCCGCGCCCGGGCTCCCCGGGATGCTCCTGCTCCTGGCGGCCACGGGCACGCTGCGCGGCCTCTCGGACCTGCGCACGCCCCTCGTGGTCGCCGTGAGCGCCGCCCTGGTCAACGCCGGGCTCGACGTCCTGCTCGTCCTCGGCCTGGGCTGGGGGCTCGCCGGGGCCGCCGTCGGTACCGCGCTGGCCCAGACCGGCGCGGGGCTCGCCGCTTCCGCCGCGGTCGTCGTCCGTGCCCGCCGCGTCGGCGCCGGCCTCGCGCTGCGGCGCTCCGGGGTGTCCCGCTCGGCCCGCACCAGCGCACCGCTGCTGGTGCGCACCCTCGGGCTGCGGGTCGCCCTCCTCGTCACGACCGCGGTGGCGGGAGGGCAGGGCGTCGCGGCGCTCGCCGGGCACCACGTGGTCATGCAGCTGTGGTCGCTGCTCGCCCTCGCGCTGGACGCCGTGGCGATCGCCGCGCAGGTGCTCGTCTCCACCGCGCTCGGGGCCGGCGGGCAGGCGCTGGCGCGCAGCGTGCTGCGCAGCTGTGTGCGCATCAGCGTCGGCGCCGGCGTGGTCCTCGGGGTGCTGGTCGCCGTCGCGTCGCCGTGGGTCCCGGCGCTCTTCACCGCGGCACCCTCCGCGGGCGGCGACGGAGGCTCCGTCGCGGCCGCGACCGCCGCGGGCATCTCGCTCGCGCTCCTCGTGGTCGCGGTGACGCAGCCGCTCGCCGGGTGGGTGTTCGCCCTGGACGGGGTGCTCATGGGCGCCGGCGACGGGAAGTACCTCGCGGGCGCCTCTGTCGTGACGACCACCACATACGTCCCTGTGGCGCTCGCGGTGGGGCGCTGGGGCCCGGAGGGAGCCGTGGGGCTCGTGTGGCTCTGGGTGGCCTTTGCCGGCCTCTTCATGGTGCTGCGAGGCGTCGCCCTGGGGTGGCGGGTGCGCGGCGACGCGTGGACTCTCAGCGGCTCCCTGCGCTGAGGGGTCCCCCGCCCGGTGCGCGGCCCCCGGGCACGCCTCAGGGGCGGCCCCGACGGACGGGACCACCCCTGTGGCGGCGCGGAAGAGATGCGGGCCCTCAGGCCTCGGGGACGACCTCGAGGTCGAGGGTCGCGGCGACCTCCGGGTGCAGGCGCACCGACACCGTGTAGGTGCCGAGCGTGCGGATGGGGTTGCCGATCTCCACCTTGCGGCGGTCGATCGTGCGCCCCTGCTCGGCCACCGCGTGCGCGACGTCCGAGGGGGTCACCGCACCGAAGAGACGACCCCCGGGGCCCGAGCGCGCCGTGAGGCGGACCGGGTTGGCCTCGAGGGAGGCCTTGAGCGCCTGCGCGTCGTCGAGGTTGGACACCTCGCGCGACGCACGGGCGGCCCGGATCTGCTCCACCTGCTTGGCGCCGCCACGGCTGAAGACCGTGCCGAGCCGGCGGGGGAGCAGGAAGTTGCGGCCGTAGCCGTCCTTGACGTCGACCACGTCGCCGGGGGCACCGAGACCGGTGACCTCCTGGGTCAGGATGAGCTTCATCGTCTTCCCCTCAGCGGCCGGAGCTGGTGTAGGGCAGCAGCGCTACCTCGCGGGCGTTCTTCACGGCCGTCGCGATGCGCCGCTGCTCCTGGACGGAGACACCGGTGACCCGACGCGCGCGGATCTTGCCGCGGTCGGAGATGAACTTCCGAAGGAGCGTGGTGTCCGTGTAGTCGATCTCAGCGATCTTCGCTGCCTTGAGCGGGTTGAGCTTCTTCTTGGGCTTGCGCACCGGGGGCTTGGCCACCGTGTGCTCCTCTCGTCGTGTCCGTGGTGCTGCTGGTGGGCCGGCGCTGGCCGGCCGAAAAGAATTGAGGGCGGATCAGAAGGGCGGGTCGTCGGAGTAGGAGCCTCCGCCCCACCCTCCGCCGCCGCCCTGGCTGCCGCCGCCGCCTCCGGAGGGACCGGTGGCCCACGGGTCGGTCTGCGGAGCGCTCTGTCCGCCCTGCTGACCACCCTGCTGGCCACCACCCTGGCTGCCGCCGCCGAAGCCGCCGCCGCCCTGGTTGCCGCCACCCTGGCCACCCTGACCGCCCTGCTGGCCACCGCCGCTGCCACCGAAGCCGCCGCCACCACCGCCGCCGCGCTGGGTGCGGTTGACCTTCGCGGTGGCGTACTTCAGCGAGGGGCCGACCTCGTCGGCCTGCAGCTCGTTGACGGTGCGCTTCTCGCCCTCCTTCGTGTCGAAGGTGCGCGAGACCAGGCGGCCGGTGACGACCACGCGGACGCCCTTGGTGAGCGACTCGGCCACGTTCTCCGCCGCGTCGCGCCAGATCGAGCACCTCATGAAGAGGGTCTCGCCGTCCTTCCAGTCGTTGGACTGACGGTCGAACTGGCGCGGGGTGGAGGCGACGGTGAAGTTGGCGACCGCCGCTCCTGACGGGGTGAAGCGCAGCTCCGGGTCCGCCGTGAGGTTGCCGATCACGGTGATGGTCGTCTCGCCTGCCATGCGGTGCTCCTCAGGGGTCGCAGGGGTGGGTCAGCGGTGCCCGACGGGTGCCGGGCGCCCGCTCAGGACGATGCGGGGCGGGGCGTGGGCCGAGGGGTCGGCCCAGGCGTCGGGGTCCCACCGGCGGGTGCCGGGGCAGGAGCCGCCGGTGCCTCGGCCGGAGCCGGACGACGGGGCCCGCTGGGAGCCGAGGAGCCGCCCGGGCGCGAGCCCGGACCGGCGCCGCGACCAC
>JBBSRD010000128.1:0-8477 GCA_038243415.1 Actinomycetales bacterium
CACGCGGGTGTCCACGCCTGCCTGCTCCAGGAAGTCCTGGAGGGCCAGGCAGTTCATGACCGTGCCGAGCATGCCCATGTAGTCCGCCCGTGAGCGGTCCATGCCGCGCTGGGAGAGCTCGGCGCCGCGGAAGAAGTTCCCGCCACCGACCACGATGGCCACCTGGATGCCCGCTGCGACCCCGGCGGCGATCTCCCGGGCCACCCGGGCCACGACGTCGGGGTCGACCCCGACGCCGCCGCCACCGAAGGTCTCGCCGGAAAGCTTCAGGAGCACCCGCCCCCACGGCTGCGCCGCCGGGTCGCCGGCTGCCGGGGCTGGCGCGGCGTCGCTGTCCGCCGCCTGCTCGGGGCTCACGCAGGAGATCAGGAGCCGACGCGGAAGCGGGCGAAGGAGGTGACGTGCGCGCCGGCCTCCTCGAGGACCTGGCCCACCGTGCGCTTCGGGTCCTTCGCGAAGGCCTGCTCGGGGAGCACGCTGGCCTTGAAGAACCCGTTGACGCGACCCTCGATGATGCGGGGCAGCGCCTGCTCGGGCTTGCCCTCCTCGCGGGCGGTCTCCTCGGCGATGCGGCGCTCGGAAGCGACGAGCTCCTCGCTGACGTCCTCGCGGGAGAGCGCGGTCGGCGCCATGGCGGCGATGTGCATGGCCACGTCGCGGGCCACGTCGTCCGTCTCGGTGGCGTCCAGCGCGACGAGCACGCCGATGGCCGGGGGCAGCTCGGGGGACGTGCGGTGGAGGTAGGTGGCGACGTGGGCGCCGGTGGCCCTGGCGACGCGGCGCACCTCGATCTTCTCGCCCAGGGTGGCGCCGGCCTCCTCGATGACGGCCTGGAGGGTGCGGCCGTCGACGTCCTCCAGCAGGAGGGCGGCGGCGTCGGCGGCGTCGGAGGCCACGGCGACGTCGAGCACCTGGTCGGCGAGAGCGGTGAAGCGCTCGCCCTTGGCGACGAAGTCGGTCTCGCAGTTGACCTCGACGAGCGTGCCCTTGCCGTCCTGGGTGCGGGCCACGACGGCGCCGTTGGTCGCGGAGCGCCCCTCGCGCTTGCTCACGCCCTTGAGGCCCTTGATGCGGAGCAGCTCCATGGCCTTGTCGCGGTCGCCGTCCGCCTCGTCGAGGGACTTCTTGACGTCCATCATTCCGGCGCCGGTCTGCTCGCGCAGGGCCTTGATGTCAGCGGTGGTGTAGTTCGCCACGGGTGGGCTCCTGGTTTCTGGGTCGGTGGTTCGTCGAGGTGGTTCGGGGGTGACAGGGCTCCGGCCGGGGCCCGCGCCCGCCCACGAGGGCGGCGACGCAGGACCCGGCCGGGGAGCGTCAGGAGCTGGTGGTGCCCTGACCGACCTGGGCGCCGTCGGTGATGATCTCGCCGCCGTCAGCGTCGGCCACGCCGGTCGCCACGGCGACCGGGGTGTCCTCGGGGCCGGTGGAGGCGGTGGTGCCCGGACCTGCCTCAGCCTGAGCGATGGCCGCCTCGGGGGTGACGTCGGCCGGCACCTGCTGGGCCGCCTCCGCCTCGCCCTCGGACGCAGCGGCGTGGGCCGCGGTCGTGTCGGTCTGCCCGGTCTGGACCTCACCGGAGAGCAGCTCGGCCTCCCACGCCGCGAGGGGCTCCTCGGGGGCGTTGGCGTTCGAGCCCTGGTGGCGCTCGGTGAGGCCGGCGGCCACCGCGTCGGCGATCACGCGGGTCAGCAGCGTGACGGAGCGGATCGCGTCGTCGTTGCCGGGGATCTGGTAGTCCACGACGTCGGGGTCGCAGTTGGTGTCCAGGATCGCGATGACCGGGATGCCCAGCTTGTGGGCCTCGTCGACGGCGAGGTGCTCCTTGTTGGTGTCCACGACCCAGATCGCCTGCGGGGTGCGGGCCATGTCGCGGATGCCGCCGAGGGTCTTCGCGAGCTTGTCCTTCTCGCGGCGCATGAGGAGGAGCTCCTTCTTCGTGCGACCGGAGGCTGCGACGTCGTCGAAGTCGATGACCTCGAGCTCCTTCATGCGGGCGATGCGCTTGCTCACCGTCTGGAAGTTGGTGAGCATCCCGCCGAGCCAGCGCTGGTTCACGTAGGGCATGCCCACGCGGTCCGCCTGCGCGGCGAGGGGCTCCTGCGCCTGCTTCTTGGTCCCCACGAAGAGGATCGAGCCGCCGCCCGCCACGGTCTTCTTGACGAAGTCGTAGGCGCGGTCGATGGCTCCCAGCGACTGCTGGAGGTCGATGATGTAGATGCCGTTGCGCTCGGTGAAGATGAATCGCTTCATCTTCGGGTTCCAGCGACGGGTCTGGTGACCGAAGTGGACGCCGCTGTCGAGCAGCTGGCGGGTGGTGACGACAGCCATGTTCAGGCTCATTCCTGCGCGGCTGTGGCGCCGCGCGCTCGGTTCTCGCGACGACCCCTGCGGCCACCGCCCTGGCGCCCGCGACGCACCCCTTCCTCGCGGGCAGGACCCGTGAGGACCGAGGTGGCGCGCCCCGCCAGGACCTCAGGGGCTGCTCCACCCGGTGAGGCGGTGCAGACCGCAGGGCCGCTCACGGCGGTGTGCGGGCGCGCGAAGTACCGGACGAGTCCGGCCTGGGCGAAGTGTAGCGCCGGTGGGCGGCGCCGTGGACACGACGGGGCCGGCGCCTCCCGACGGGCCCTGCGTCCACAGGCCGCCTGTCGTGGGCGGGCGCCGTCCACAGGCTTCCTCCACGGCCGGTCCTCGGCGGCGCCGGCGCCTCCAGGGTGGGACGGTGGGAGCGACCAGGGACGTCCGGGGGGCAGCACCTCGGGGCCGTCCACCAGCGCGTGCCGCCCTGGTGGTCCTCACGCTCCTGACGGTGACGGGCCTCGGAGGGGCGGCCCCGGCGTCCTCGGTGCCCACCGTGCCTGCGCCACGGGGCGGGTGGGCGTGGCCGCTGGCAGGGAGCCCGGAGGTGGTCGAGGCCTTCGACCGGCCGGAGCACCGGTGGTCGCCGGGCCACCGCGGCGTGGACCTCGCGGCGGCGCCGGGCTCCGCCGTGCTCGCGCCGACGTCGGGGACCGTCGTCTTCGTCGGGCGCGTCGTCGACCGCGACGTGGTCTCGATCGAGGCGCCCGACGCCACCCTGGCCACCCTGGAGCCGGTCACCGCGGCCGTGTCCATGGGCGACGCCGTCACGGTCGGCGCGACGGTCGGCGCGGTGGGGAGCGGCGCGAGCCACTGCGCACCGGCCTCGTGCCTGCACTGGGGGGTGCGGGTGGGCCGCGACACCTACCTCGACCCGCTGCTGGTGCTGCTGTCCGGCGGGCCTCCGGGGCCGCCGGTGCTGCTCACGCCCGGCGCCGTCGAGGCTCCTCGCGGACGAGGAGGGTCAGCTCACCTCGGCGAGCTTGGCGCGCAGCACCACGACGGCCTTGGTGTGCATCTGGCAGATCCTCGACTCCGTCACCCCGAGGACCTTGCCGATCTCCGCGAGGGTGAGGGACTCGAAGTAGTAGAGGGTGACGACGATCTTCTCGCGCTCGGGCAGCTGGTCGATGGCGCGGGCGAGGAGGTACTTCGTCTCCTCTCCCTCGAAAGCCAGCACCGGGTCCTCGGCCTTGGCGTCCACGAGCGTCTCGCCGAGGGAGACGCTGTCCCCTCGCTCGCCGCCGACGCCCAGCAGCTCGTCGAGCGCGACGACGTTGACGTAGCTGACCTGGCTGAAGATCGTGTGCAGGTCCGAGAGCCTGATGCCCATGCGCTCGGCGACCTCGGGCTCCGTGGGGGTCCGGCGGAGCTCGCCCTCGAGCGCGGCATAGGTGCGCTCCACCTCGCGGGCCTTGCTGCGCACCGAGCGGGGGATCCAGTCCATGGCCCGGAGCTCGTCGATGATCGCGCCGCGGATGCGCGAGATGGCGTAGGTCTCGAACTTGATGGCCCGCTCGAGGTCGAACTTCTCGATGGCGTCGATGAGGCCGAAGACCCCGTAGGAGACGAGGTCGGCCTGCTCCACGTTGGAGGGCAGGCCCACGCCGACGCGGCCGGCGACGTACTTCACCAGCGGCGCGTAGTGGATGATCAGCTGCTCGCGGACGGCCTTGTCGCCGGTGCTCTTGAACTCCACCCACCGCTCGGCGACAGCTGCGGCATTCCTCGCGGCCTCCTCGGCGGCTTCCTCGGAGAGGGGGACGACCCTCCTCGCCGGCGACGTCGTTCCGCCACGGCTCGGGCGCTCTGCCACGGTGCTCCTCCACTCCAGGGGCGACGACCTCCGAGCGGGGCCGTCGTCGGTCGTCGCGTCGTGATGGCCGGCGGGCCGCCGTGAGCAGGAGCGGGGCCGGGGCGCGACACGATGATCACGCCCGCGGGTGCGCCTGGATGAAGCCTGCTCGGAGCCGCTCGACCGACACGTGCGTGTAGACCTGCGTTGACGCCAGGCTAGCGTGACCGAGCATCTCCTGGACGGTTCTGAGGTCCGCGCCGCCATCGAGAAGATGGGTGGCCGCGCTGTGGCGCAACGCGTGCGGGCCGACGTCGACGCCGTCCCCGATCGCCGACGACGCCGCGTGGACCATCTCCCGCAGCGCCCTCACCCCCACCCTGGCTCCGCGGGCACCGAGCAGCAGCGCGCCGGCGCTGGACGCCGCCGCGAGCCCCGGCCGGCCGCGGTCCAGCCAGGCGGTCACCGCGCGGGCCGCGGGGACCCCGAAGGGCACCACCCGCTCGCGGTCGCCCTTGCCGAGCACCCGCGCGGTGCGGCGCTCGAGGTCCACGTCGTCGACGTCGAGGCCCGCCAGCTCCGCGACGCGGGCACCGGTGGCGTACAGCAGCTCGAGCGCAGCGACGTCCCGCAGCGCCACCGGGTCGTCGGCGCTCGCCCGCTCCCCCGCGGCGTCCATGACCCGCCGGGCCTGGTCGGCGCGCAGGACCGTCGGCAGCGTCGAGCCTCTCCTCGGCGTGGCGAGCCGCAGCGCGGGGTCCAGGGGGATGCGACCGGTCGCGCCCGCCCAGGCCGTCAGCGCCCGCGCGCTGGAGGTGCGCCGTGCCAGCGAGGACCTCGCGGGCCCGTCGGTACCCCCGCGAGCCCTGGGCGCGGAGGGGGCCGCGGTGGCGGAGAAGCTGGCGAGCCACGCCCGCAGCAGGGTGAGGGAGACGCCCTCGATCCCGGCGCCGGTGGCCGCGCGCACGAAGGACAGGAGCGACGCGGCGTCCCCCCGGTAGGCGCGGACGGTGTGCGGGGAGCGGGAGCGCTCCAGGGACAGGTGGCGCACGAAGGCGTCGAGCACGCTCTCGTCCGAGGTGTCGCTCCCACCGCGCCCCGCAGCGCCCTCACCGAGGTCGACGCGCCCGCCCTGGTCCATGGGCCCAACCGTGCCACGGCGGTGCGCCCGCTCAGGGTGACCTGCGCCTGCGCCACCGCTCCCCGCTGCCAGACCTCTCGGCGAGCCCCCGGGGCGAGAGCGCGCCGAGCGCGGCCATGACCACCTGGGGGGCCAGGCCGGCCTCGGGGACGAGCCGGTCGACCTCCATCCCCGCGCGCGCCGGCAGGGCGTCGAAGACGCGGAGCTGCTCGGACGAGAGGCCGTCGTGCGCGGCCTCGCGGGCGCCCGCCTCCGCGAGCGTGGGCTGCTGGGGCGCGCCGATCGCGTCGAGCAGCTCGAACATCTCGGCGGGGTCGGTCACCAGCACGGCGCGGCCCTCGCGGACCAGCCGGTGGCACCCCGCGGACGCCATCGACGTGACGGGGCCCGGGACGGCGCCGACGGGGCGGGCGAGGTCGCCCGCGCGCGCCGCGGTGCTCAGGGCTCCGGAGCGCCATGCGGCCTCGACGACCACGGTGGCGGTCGAGGCGGCGGCGATGAGCCGGTTGCGGGCGAGGAAGCGCCAGCGCGTGGGAGCGCACCCCGGCGGCGCTTCCGAGACCACCGCCCCGTCGCGGGCGATCACGGCGAGCAGCTGCTGGTGACCGGCGGGGTAAAAGCGGTCGACGCCGCCGGCCAGCACCGCGAGCGTCGACCCCGCGGCCGCGAGGACCCCGCGGTGCGCGGCCCCGTCGATGCCGTAGGCCCCGCCGGAGACGACGGTGACGCCGCGCTGCGCGCAGGCCCCAGCGAGGTCGGCGGCGACCCGCTCGCCGTACGGCGTGCAGGCGCGGGCCCCGACGAGCGCCACCGACCCCCTCGCCGCAGCGCCCACGGGGAGCGGGCCCCTCACCCACAGGCACGCCGGGGCGCCGGCCCCCAGGTCGTCCAGGCCCGCGGGCCACTCCTCGTCGCCGGGGACGAGGACCCGGCCCCCGAGGCGGTCGACGGTCTCGAGGTCGCGGTCGACGTCGAGCCCTGCCAGGCGCGCCCGCCAGCCCACGACGGCCTCGCGGACGCGGGCGAGCTGGTCCTTCGGCCACCAGCGCACGCCGTCGAGGTCGCCGCTGCGCACCAGCTCCAGGGCCCCCTGGCCGCCGAGGTGGTCGAGGACCGCGTGCCCGAGCCGCTCCCCCGGCTCGACGAGCCGCGACCACGCGGCGCGGGCCCGACGCTCATTGTCGGAGACGTCCGACGCCTGCCCCTGGGCAACGCCCGCGCTCATGCCGCCACCTCGTCCTGGCGCCACGTGGCGGCGCGCTGGACGTGGCAGGTGTCAGGCCTCTCTGCGCCGTCGAGGTCGGCGAGGGTCCACGCCAGCCGCAGCGAGCGGTCGTACCCGCGCATGGTCAGGTACCCGCGGCGCAGCGAGGTCTCGAGGTCCGCGGTCACCGCGGCGGGCAGCCGGTGGCGGCCCCGCAGGAGGGACGCGGGGACCTCGGCGTTCGTCGCGGCGCCGTTGGTGGCCCAGCGCTCCGTCGCCGCCGCACGGGCACCGGCCACCCGGGCGGCGACCACCGCGGTGCTCTCGGGAGGCTCCGCGCCGGCAGCCGCGGTGACCCTCTCGAGGTCCGCGCGGAGGTCGATGCGGTCCAGCAGCGGTCCCGACAGCTTGCCGAGGTAGCGCCGGCGCATCATCGGGGTGCAGGTGCACGAGAGGCCCTTGCCGTCGGCGTGGCCGCACGGGCAGGGGTTGGCGGTCAGCACCAGCTGGAACCGGGCGGGGTAGCGCACCTGGCCCGAGGCCCGGGAGACCACGATGCTGCCGTCCTCCAGCGGCTGGCGCAGCCCCTCGAGCACCCGGGAACCGAACTCGGGGGCCTCGTCGAGCAGCAGCACCCCCCGGTGGGCCCGGGAGGCCGCTCCGGGGCGGGGCACCGACGAGCCGCCGCCGAGCACCGCCGCGGGGGTGGCGGTGTGGTGCGGGTCCTCCAGCGGTGGGCGGCGCAGCAACCCCACCTCGGGGTCGAACGTGCCCGCCACCGAGTGCACCGCGGTGGCCTCCAGGGCGCTGGCCGGGGTGAGGTCGGGGAGCAGGCCCGCCAGCCGCGAGGCGAGCATCGTCTTGCCGGCGCCCGGCGGCCCCGTCAGGAGCAGGTGGTGGCCTCCGGCCGCTGCGGCCTCGACGGCGCTGCGGGCCACGCTCTGGCCCACGACGTCGGCGAGATCACCGGCAGGGAGCCCCGGTGGTGCTCCGCCGGCGCCGACGCTCCGGCGGCCACGACGGCGCGTCGCCGCCGGGGCCCTCAGCCCGTCGGCCTCACCGCCGTGGGCGAGGACCACCTCCCGCAGATCCGCGACGGGGACCACCTCGACGCCGGGCACCAGCCGGGCCTCGGCGGCGTTGTCCGCCGGGACCATGACGAGCCGCACTCCTGAGGCGGCGGCCGCCACCACGGCGGGCAGCACGCCGGCGACCGGGCGCACCGACCCGTCGAGAGCCAGCTCACCGAGGTGGACGGTGCGCGCCGCGGACGCGGGGACCACGGCGCCGGTCGCCGCGAGGATGGCCACGGCCACCGCCAGGTCGAACGTGGCGCCGGCCTTGGGCAGCGAAGCCGGTGAGAGGTTCACGGTGATGCGCCGGGCGGGCAGCGGTGCGCCGATGTTGCCCAGCGCCGCCCTCACCCGGTCGCGGGCCTCCCCGAGGGAGGTGTCCGGGAGCCCGACGAGGACGAAGGTCGGCAGGCCTGCTGCGACATCGGCCTCCACGTCCACGACGTGACCGGTCAGCCCTGCGAGCGCCACCGCGCGGGAGCGTCCGAGGCTCACCAGCCCACGCCCCTGACGTGCTCGACCCGTACGGCGTCATCGGCGCCACCCGCCTCGCGGGGGCCGGCCTGGTCCCCGACCCAGACGGCGACGGCGTCGATCCGGACCTCGGACGCGCGGGCGTCGTGCTCGGCCAGCCAGCGCGCCATGAGGCCCCTCAGCCGCGCGACCTTCGCCGGGGTGATCGCCTCCAGGGGGTGGCCGGTGCCCCGCGAGCGCCGCGTCTTGACCTCGACGGCGACCAGGGCGTCGCCGTCGCGGGCCACCACGTCCAGCTCTCCGGCGCGGCAGCGCCAGTTCCGCTCCACCACCTCGATGCCGGACGCCTGCAGGTGCTCCACGGCGATCTGCTCGCCACGGGCCCCCAGCGCGATCTTCGTCTCCACCACCACGGTGACCACCTCCGGGCAC
>JBBSRD010000129.1:0-8462 GCA_038243415.1 Actinomycetales bacterium
CGCCGCGCCGCTGTCCCCAGCGGCGCGGGCGGCGCCCGCCGCGGGCGACAGGGCGTCGACCAGCGTGCGGTCACCGATCTGGGCGCCGCCGACCCGCTGGACGGACTCCAACGCCTCACCGAGCGCGTCGGTGAGACCGCCCGGCCCCGCCTGGGCGTCCGAGGTGGCCAGGGCCTGCAGGACCAGGCCGAACAGCGGCCCGGACGTGCCGCCGACCCCGTCGAGGAAAGCCCCTGCGGCAGCGGCGAGGTCCGCCCCGGAGGCCTGTCGGGCCCGGCGCAGGCCGCCGGCGAGGTTGTCGCCGAAGTCCCCGTCGCCGGAGAGCTGGTCCAGGCGCGTGAGGTCGTCGTGGGCGGCGTCGACGTCGTCGGCGTAGCGAGCCAGGATCGCGGCTCCGCGCGGTGAGGGACCGTCGGCGAGAGCCCCGCGCACGGCGGGGGCGTCGTCACGGCCGGCAGGCGCGGTGACGGAGCGCGCGGGCGCGGACCGCTGCACGGCGGGCCACGCGGGCACCGCCGTCGGGGCCAGCCACAGGTCCAGCCAGCCGGCCTCGAGCCCCACGAGGGTGAGGGAGAACCCGCGCATGTCCAGCGCCGCCGTGTACGTGCCGACCAGCGCGGCGCTCAGCGCGACGTCGCGGGCGGCCAGCAGGTCCCCGACGGCCGCGCGGATCGCGTGGGTCTCCAGCTCGGTCACCGACCCGAGGCCGTTGACGACGAGCAGCAGCCCGTCCTCGCCCGGCGCGACCGCGTCGAGGAGCTCACCGACCATGCGCTCCAGCAGCTCCGGGGTGCTGGGGGCCGTGATGGTCTCCACGGCGCGCTCCCCGTGGATGCCGACGCCGTACTCCAGCTCTCCCTCGCCGAGCTCGAAGGCGGGTCGGCCGGTCCCCGGTGAGGTCTGGGCGCGGACGGCGACCGCGATCGAGCGGGCGTTCGCGGCGACCGCGTTCCCCAGGTCCGCGAGCTCGCGGAGCGAGGCGCCCCGGTCGGCGGCGGCGCCGAGGATCTTCTCCACCGCGACGGTGGCCGCCGTGCCGCGGCGCCCGGTGTCGGTGTCGTCGCTGGCGGTGGCGAGGTCGTCGTCGACGAGCACCGTGGCGCACGCGATGCCGTCGGCGGCCAGGCGCTCGGCGGCGACGCGGAAGTTGATGACGTCACCGGTGTAGTTCTTGACGACGTGGAGCACGCCGCCGGGCTTGGCGACGGCGCGCGAGGCCTCGTAGACCGCCCGGTTGTGGGGGGAGGTGAAGATCTCGCCCGGCACGGCGGCGTCGAGGCCGCCGCGCCCCACGAACCCGGCGTGCATCGGCTCGTGGCCGGCCCCGCCTCCGGAGACGACGGCGACGGTTCGCTCAGGGGCCGGCGAGATGGCGGTGAGGTACAGCGGCGACTCGTGGAGCGCGAGCGTCTCCGGCCACGTCGAGACCAGGCCCCTGACCGCGTCGAGCACGGCGGAGGAGGGGTCGGGGAAGAAGTAGCTGTCCATGCGGGCGCCTCCGTGAGCGGGTCCCGCGACCGGCTCCGGCCACGGTGTCGTGCCCGATCTTGGTGGATCGTCACGGCGCCCGCAACGTCCCCCCGACGGGACCGACGGGGCTTGACGCTGCGTGGACAGCCTGTTCAGCGGCCCCCGGCGAGAGTCCGTGAGCGCTGCTCCACGCCGGGGCCGCCGTAGGGGTAGTCCGCCGGGGACGGGTCCGAGGCCGCGTCCAGGACGGTCGTCTCCTCCGCGGACAGGTGCAGCCCCGCAGCGCCGAGATTCGCCTCCAGCTGGTCCGTGGTGCGGGCGCCGAGGATCACCGAGCTCACACCAGGGCGGTCCACCAGCCAGGCCAGGGCCACGTGGGCCATCGGGGCACCGCGACGCTGCGCGACGCTGGTCAGCGCGTCGACGACGTCCCACGTGCGCTGCTGCGTCGATCGCACGGTGTAGGCCTCCACGCCGCTGTCCGGGTTCTCGCCCAGGCGCGTGCTGCCCGACGGGCGCTGCTCACGCGCGTACTTCCCCGTCAGCCACCCGCCGCCCAGCGGGCTCCACGGCAGCAGCCCCAGCCCGGCGTCCCGGCAGGAGGGCACGATCTCCCACTCCACCTCCCGCACGAGCAGGTTGTACTGCGGCTGCAGGGTCACCGGCGGCGTCCAGCCGTGCTCGCGGCACAGCGCGACGGCCTTCTGCACCTGCCAGCCGGTGAAGTTCGACAGCCCCGGGTAGCGGATCTTGCCCGCGCGCACGAGGTCGGAGAGGGTCTCGAGGGTCTCCTCGAGCGGGGTGACCGGGTCCCAGCCGTGCACCTGGTAGAGGTCGACGGTCTCGACCTGCAGCCTCGACAGCGAGGCGTCGACGGCCCTGCTGAGGTGCCGCCGCGAGAGACCCAGGTCGTTGGTGCCCTCGCCCACGGGGAAGCGGGCCTTGGTGGCGAGGACGACCTGGTCGGTGACGTCGTCGGGGCGGTCGGCGAGCCAGCGGCCGACGATCTCCTCGCTGGCGCCCGAGGTGTAGACGTCAGCGGTGTCCACCAGGGTGCCGCCGGCGGCGACGAAGGTGTCGAGCTGGGCGTGGGCGCCCGCCTCGTCGGTCTCGCGCCCGAACGTCATCGTCCCCAGCGCCAGCGTGGAGACGGAGGTGCCGCTGCGTCCGAGGGTGGTGTGCTCCATGGCCACCATCGTGCCGCCTGCTGGCACGATCCGCTCGTGGCCTACCTCTTCCTGTTCCTCGCCATCGCCTTCGAGGTGGTGGGGACCGCCCTGCTGCCCGCCACGGCCGGCTTCACCCGGCTGTGGCCCACCCTCGGCGTCATCACCGGCTACGTCGTCTCGACCGCGCTCCTCGCCCAGGCGGTCGAGGGCATGGAGGTGAGCGTCGCCTACGCGGTGTGGGCGGCGCTGGGGACGGTCGCGATCGTCGCGATCGGCGCGACGTTCCTCGGCGAGCCCATCACGACCGCCAAGGTGGTGGGGACCCTCCTCGTCGTCGCCGGGGTCGTGGTGCTCAACCTGGGTGGGGCGCACTGAGCGAGCACCCGAGCTGATTGCTTTGTGACGCACCGTTCCCTAGTCTCGCGGCACGGCCGCCGCGGTGGCCGCCCGGCACGACGACGTCGCCGGGAGCCTGCGAGGGAGCCCTCATGAGCCACCGACACCGCCCGTCCACCACAGCCAGGAGGGCTGGCCGGAGCCTGCTGGCCGCCGGTCTAGCCGCCTCCCTGATCGCGGCGGTGACGCCCGCGGCCGCCGCCGCCCCGACCCCGACCCCGCAGGAGGACGCCGGCGTCACCGCTCGGGCACCGGGTCCGCTCCCCACGGACGTCACCGGTCCTCTGCCCGAGACGCGGGGCTCCTACGCCTTCGGCGGCGCCGCGCACGAGGAGGTGCCCGAGGACCTCGCCGCGCTCGGCTACGTCGAGGAGGAGATGATCGTCAGCGGCACCTCGAACGTCTACTCCTGGCCGGCCGACGCCCCCGCCGAGGTGCGCACTCCCGACGCGCCGTACACCACCCGGGTGCTCGTGCGCCGCCCCGCGAAGGCCGAGGACTTCAGCGGCACCGTGGTCGTGGAGATGCTCAACCCCTCCAACCTGTTCGACCTCAACATCGGCTGGGCGATGACCAACCGCGAGATGGTCGACAGCGGCGACGCCTGGGTCGGCATCACCGCCAAGCCGGTCGCCGTCGATGCGCTGAAGACCTTCGACCCGCAGCGCTACGCCGATCTGTCCTTCGCCAACCCGCTGCCCACCGGCGACCCCGGGAACTGCTCCGTGGTCGACGAGGACGCGGACGAGTCCACGCCACCCACCCCGCTGCCGGACGACACCACCCAGGCCACGGAGAACGGGCTCGTCTGGGACGCCTACACCCAGGTGGGCAACTGGCTGCGCAGCGGCGAGGGCTCCAACCCGCTCACCTACGGCGGTGAGGAGAGCGAGGTCACGAAGGCCTACGGCTTCGGCTACTCCCAGACCGGCGGGTACCTCGTCAACTACATGAAGGCGATCCACCCGCTCGTCGTGCAGGCGCAGGGCGCCCCCACCTACGACGGATACCTCCTCGGGGTCGCCGGCGGCGCCTTCGCGGGGGCCTACCCGATGAACCAGTGCGAGGCCGCCCCGCCCGTCGACGACCCGCGGCGCGACCTCTTCGGCATCGGCGTACCCGTCATCCAGCTGATGTCGCAGTCCGACTACCTGCTCGGCATCGGGTCGCGGCGCCCCGACAGCGACACCCCCGGCGACGAGTTCCGCCACCACGAGATGGCCGGGGCCGGGCACGCGACGCCCTTCGAGCTGTACTTCTCCGCAGCCGCGGGCGACATCGTCAAGGCCGGGCGCGACGTCCCGCCCCAGCGGTGCGACCAGGGCCCGCGCAGCCGCTTCCCCAGCCAGGTCTTCTTCGACGCGAGCCTGCGCCACCTCGACCGCTGGGTGCGCGACGACGTTTCACCGCCCCGCACCGACCCCATCGTCGTCAAGTACGGGCAGCCCGTGCTGGACGAGCAGGGCAACGTCCGCGGCGGCTGGCGCACGCCGATCCTCGACGTGCCGGTCTCCACCTGGTACGGCACCGCGACGGGCGCGTCCTTCTGCTTCATCGCCGGCTACGAGGTGCCGCTCGACCGGTCCGTCCTCGAAGAGCTCTACGACGGCGAGGCCGACTTCGTGGACCGGTTCGCCCGTGACGCGCAGGAGAAGGTGGACCGCGGCCTCCTCACCGAGCGCGACGCCGAGGACCTGGTGCGCAAGGCCGAGGAGGAAGGCGTCCTCTGATCGCGATCACGCTCGCTCCCGCATAGCCTTCACGACGTGCGGGCGGTGCGATACGAGTCCTCCAAGGGGCCCCTGACGGTGGTCGAGGTCCCCGAGCCGGAGCCACCGGCGGGCGGCGTGGTGGTCAGGGTCGAGGCCACCGGGCTGTGCCGCAGTGACGTCCACGGGTGGGCCGGCCACGACGCCGACGTCATCCCACCGATCACCCCGGGCCACGAGCTCGTCGGCCGGATCACCGCCGTCGGTGAGGGCGTGGAGCGCTGGTGGGTCGGCCAGCGGGTCACCACGCCCTTCGTCTGCGCGTGCGGGACGTGCCCGGAGTGCCGCTCCGGCAACGGGCAGGTGTGCCGGGACCAGACCCAGCCCGGGTTCACCCACGACGGCTCTTTCGCCGAGAAGGTGGCCCTGCACCACGCCGACGCGAACCTCGTCGCCGTGCCCGACGACGTCGACGCCGGCGCTGCAGCCCTGCTCGGCTGCCGCTTCGCCACCGCCTACCGCGGCCTCGTGCTGCTGGCGGAGGTCGAGCCGGGGGAGGTCGTGCTCGTCGTGGGGTGCGGCGGCGTCGGGCTGTCCGCGGTGATGCTCGCCGCGTCGAGGGGGGGGGCGGTGGTGGCCGTCGACGTCGACGCCGCCGCGCTGGCCCGGGCCCGGGCCCTCGGGGCGAGACGGACCGTGAATGCCACCGACCGCTCCAGCGAGGAGGTCGCCGCCGCCGTCCTGGAGCTGGTGCCGGGCGGGACGGACGTGAGCGTCGACGCGCTCGGGAGCGCATCGACGCTGGACGCCGCCCTGCTGAGCCTGGCCCGGCGCGGGCGCCACGTGCAGATCGGGCTGCTCGCCCACGAGCCGGTCGTCCGGGTCAGCCGGATGGTCAGTCACGAGCTCGCCCTGCTGGGCAGCCACGGCATGGACGCCCGCGACTACCCCGGGCTCATGGATCTCGTCGTGTCCGGGCGGCTGCGGCCCCAGGAGCTCGTCACGGGCTGGATCGGCCTGGACGAGGTGCCGGAGGCGATGACCGCCATGGCGCAGCGGCGCGCCCCCGCGGGCGTCACGATGGTCCGCCCCTGAGCGGGCGCTCCCCCCGTGGTGCACAGTTCCTCCGTGAGCGAGCGCAAGGACGAGTACCGGCAGCACTTCATGCCCCGCAACTTCGAGGGGGCGTGCGTGTTCTGCCCCGTCATCGCGGGTGAGGCGCCCGCCGACGTGGTGCACCGCTCCGAGCGGGTCATCGCCTTCCTCGACCACCACCCGCTCTTCGCCGGTCACGTGCTGCTGGTGCCGGTGGTCCACGTCCAGACCTACGACGAGCTCCCGCTGGACCTCGCTGAGGAGTGGCTGCGCACCGGCCAGGCGCTGCAGCGCGCGGTCGAGGCGGCGATGGGCGCCGACGGCGCGCTGATGGTGGTCAACAACGTGGTCAGCCAGAGCGTCCCGCACGTCCACCAGCACGTCATCCCGCGCGCCGACGGCGACGGGCTGCGGCACTTCCTCGGCCCCCGACGGCGCTACGGGCCCGGCGAGGGCGCCGCCGTGGCCGCGAGGATCAGCGCCGAGCTCGCACGTGCCGGGGGCCTCGACGGCGCGTGACCTCAGGCGGCGCGCAGCCCCGCGACGAACGTCCCCAGCCGGCGCAGCCCCTCGACGAGGCGCTCGCGGGAGGCCGCGTAGGACAGCCGCACGTGAGTGTCCGCGGTGGCGACGCCGAAGTCACGGCCAGGGGTGAGCGCCACATGGGCCTCGGCGAGGGCTCGCTCGCAGAACGTCCACGCGTCCAGCCCCGTCGCCGAGACGTCGACGTAGACGTAGAACGCCCCGTCGGGCGCCACAGGAACCCTCAGCCCGATGGCGGCCAGCCCTTCGAGGACGATCCATCGGCGCGCGAGCAGCTCGACGCGCCGCTCCTCGCAGACCGCCAGGGTCGCGGGCTCGAAGGCCGCCAGCGCCGCCTGCTGGGCGGGGGCGGAGGCGCAGATGAACCAGTTCATCGCCAGGCGCTCGATGGCCGGCGCCAGCTCCTCCGGCACCACGCACCACCCCAGGCGCCACCCCGTCATGCCGAAGAACTTCGAGAAGCTGCTGATGACGATCGCTCCGTCGTCCATCGCCAGCACGCTGCGCGGGGGCGAGCCGTCCTCGTCGTGGTCGGCGAGGTCCAGGTAGATCTCGTCGACGATGCGCCACGCCCCGCGCTCACGGGCCAGGTCGCAGATCGCCGCGAGCTCGACCGGGGGGATCGAGGTGCCCGTCGGGTTGGACGGCGTCGCCACCATCACCGCGGCGGTGCGCTCGCTCCACGCCGCCTCCGCCGACGCCGCGTCCAGCTGGTAGCGGGAGGCCGCGCTGGTGGCCGCGCTGGACACCCGTGCGCCGAGGGTCTCGACCATCTGGCGGTTGCACGGGTAGGAGGGGTCGGCGAGGACCACCTCGTCACCCGGGTCCGTGGTCGCGGCGATCACCAGCAGCAGCGCCGCCGACGCCCCCGACGTGACGACGACCCGCGACGGGTCCACGTCCACGCCGTGGCGCTCGCGGTAGAAGCCGGCGATCGCCTCCCGCAGCGCCGGCAGGCCCAGCGGGTCCGTGTACGGCAATGGGCGTCCGTCCATCACCTCGCGCATCGCCTCGAGCACCGCCGGGGGCGCCCCGGTGTCCGGCTCGCCGATGCTCAGGCGCACGACGTCGGTCCCGCCGACCTCCATCTGCGCGGCGCGCGCCCCGAACGCGAGGGCGTAGAACGGCGCGACGTCCTGGCCGCGGGCGGAGACCTTCATGACGTCTGCGACGGCCCCTCGCTGGCCGCCGCCCCCTCGGCCAGCCCGAGGACGTCGAGGATCCAGGCGTTCTCCCACGCGCGCTCGCGCCACGTCTCGTAGCGCCCCGAGCGCCCGCCGTGACCGCCGTCGACCTCCGTGCGCAGCAGCGTCGCCGGGGCGCCGCCGGGCCACAGCTGGCGCATGAGGGCCACCCACTTCGCGGGCTCGACGTAGGACACGCGGGTGTCGTTCAGGCTGGTCGTGGCCAGGACCGCGGGCAGCCGGTCCGGCAGCGACCCGGGGCCGCCGGCGGCCTGCGACCCGGGCAGGTTCTCGGTCGGGGCGTACGTCTTCATGAGCGCGTAGACCGCTGCGTCGCGGATCGGGTCGCCCCACTCCTCCTGCTCGGTGATCGTCAGGGGAAGGGACTCGTCGAGCATGGTGGTCAGCGGGTCGACGAAGGGCACCCCGGCCAGCACCCCGGCGAACAGCTCGGGCGCGAGGTTGAGGACGGCGCCCATGAGCAGCCCGCCGGCGGAGCGCCCGGAGGCGACGAGGCGCTGACCGTCGACCCACCCACCGTCGACGAGGTGGCGGGCGACGGCCACGAAGTCGGTGAAGGTGTGGGTCTTGGCCAGCTGCTTGCCGTCGTCGTACCAGGCGCGGCCCATCTCCCCGCCGCCGCGCACGTGGGCGACGGCGTAGACCACGCCCCGGTCCAGCAGGGAGACCCGCGCGGTGGAGAAGGACGGGTCCATGCTGATCTCGTAGCTGCCGTAGCCGTAGACCTCGCCGGGCGCGGACCCGTCGCGGGCGGTGCCGGCCCTCGCCACCACCGAGACCGGCACCTGCGTGCCGTCCGGCGCGGTGGCCCCGGTGCGCTCCTCGGTGTAGCCGGACGGGTCGTAGCCGGGCACCGGCGTGGTGCGGCGCACCGC
>JBBSRD010000130.1:0-8461 GCA_038243415.1 Actinomycetales bacterium
CGACCCGCCCCCCCCTCCCCTCCCCGCCCCTCCCCGCCCCCCCCCGGCCCGGCCCCGGCCCGGGCCCCCGGCCCCGGGGCCGGGTGGACGGGCGCCCGCGCGTCCGCCACGATGGTCCCGCGGGCAGCAGCCCGCCCACCCACAGACCTCTCGGAGGCACCATGTCCCTCAACGACGACGACATCACCACCTCGACCGGCGCCGGCGGCGCCCACGGCGACGCCGACGCGGGTGACAGCGACTCCACGCAGGTGGACCCCTCGGGCTCCGACCCGGCGGGCGTGGACCCCGCGGGCGGCAGCGGCGGCGACGCCGACGCCGGTGACAGCGACTCCACGCAGGTGGACCCCTCCGGCTCCGACCCTGCCGGTACCGACTCCCGCGGCTGACGTGAGCGCCACGACCACCGCCCCGTCCGCCGTGCAGGGCGTCAGCGCCCTGCCGGCGGGCGAGGCCGCCCACGACCACGCCTCCCCGCTGCAGCGCTGCTTCTCCATGGGCCGCGAGCGCTTCGCGGCCGAGCACTGGAACTCCTCGCCGCTGCTGGTGCGCGCTGCGGACCGGCGACCGGCCCCCGGCGGGACCGGGGGATTCGACGACCTGCTCAGCGCCGCCGCCGTGGACGAGCTGCTCGCGGAGCGGAGCCTGCGCACGCCGTTCTTCACGATGGTCGCGGACGGCCAGGGCCTCCCCCGCTCCCGCTTCACGAAGGGCACGAACGCCGGCGGCCAGCGGATCACCGACGTGGCGGACCCCGACGGGATCGCCGCCGCCTACGCCGGCGGCGCCACGGTGGTCCTCCAGGCCGTGCACCGCGTCTGGCCCCCGCTCGGCACGTTCTGCCGGGCGCTGTCCGCCGAGCTCGGGCACCAGACGCAGACGAACGTCTACGTCACGCCGCCCGGCGCGCAGGGGTTCAAGCCCCACCACGACACGCACGACGTCCTGGTGCTGCAGGTGGACGGGGCCAAGCACTGGACGATCCACCCGCCCGTCATCGAGCTGCCGCTGAAGAGCCAGCCGTCGAACCAGCTCGGGCCCGACCCCGTGGGCGGTCGCCCCCCGGAGATCGACGTGGTCCTCGAGCCCGGTGACGCCCTCTACCTCCCACGGGGCTGGCTCCACTCCGCCCAGACCACCGACCAGCGGTCCATCCACCTCACCGTGGGGCTGCTCGCCACCACGTGGGCGGACGTCCTCACCGACCTCGTCGCGGGCGCCGGCACGGACGACCTCGCGCTGCGGCGGGCGCTCGACCTTCCCCCCGGCGCCGCGTCCGGCGCCGAGGAGGACGGCGGCGGCAGCGCTGACGACGTCGCGGCGTTCCGCAGCGCGGCCCGGGCCTGGGTGGAGTCCCTGGACGACGCGGCGGTGCAGCGCGTCATCGCCCGGCGGTGGCGCGGCGCGGTGCCCGCCGAGCCGGTCTCCCCGCTCGCCCAGGACGCCGCCGCACGGGCCCTGCACGCCGACACGGTGGTGCGGCCGCGGACCGGTGCCCACCCGCGGCTGAGCGACGCGGGCGACCGCGTCGAGCTCGTCGTCGGCGAGACCACCGTCAGCCTCCCGGGGTGGACGAGGCCCGCGCTCGCCGCGGCGCTGGCCCGGCCCGTCAGCGCGTCGTCCCTCGCGGGCTCCGGGGTCGGGATCGACACCGACGACGCGCTCGTGCTCCTGCGCCGGCTGCTGCGCGAGCGCGTGCTCCTCCCGGCGCCGCGGGACACCTGATCGACGGCGACCCGACGGGCGACGCGAGGCTCGCCGCCCCTGCGGCGCGCCGCTACTCGTGCGCGGCCACGTCGCAGACGAACGGTGAGCCGACGGGCGGCACCGCCTCGCCCACGCGCGGCTACCTCCTGGTGGAGGAGCCCGGCGCGTGGGGCTCCGAGGCCGTCCCGAGCTCACGCCTCGGGCCGGCGACCACGGCGGCGCTCGCGGCCGCGGCGAGGGCGTCGGGGTCCAAGCTCCTGCTGGTCCGCCGCCCGGTGCGCCGCGGGGCGGACAGCGGCCGGCGCCGGCTGTTCCGCGCCGTGTGCCGTCGCGGCGCCGAGCAGGTGCTGACGAAGGAGTGCGCCGTGGAGGAGCTTCCCGGCGCGGCGGTGGACGACGACGGCTGGGAGCCGGCGGACGGGCCGCTGCTGCTGGTGTGCACCCACGGCCGCAAGGACTGGTGCTGCGCGGTGAGGGGTCGCCCCCTCGCCGCCGCGCTCGGCGCCCTGGAGCCCGACGGCACGTGGGAGTGCTCGCACCTCGGCGGGTGCCGCTTCGCCGCGAACCTCCTGGTGCTGCCCTCGGGCCTCACCTACGGGCAGGTGGACGCGGGGGCTGCCGACGAGGTGGTGGCGGCGGTGCGCGAGGGCCGGGTCCTGACCCGCTCGCTGCGCGGGCGCACGAGCGACGCGATGGTCGTCCAGGCCGCTGACGCCCACGCGCGCGCCGCGCTGGGTCGCCACGACGCCGACGACCTGGTGCCCTCCCGCGCCGAGAGGCTCGACGAGGCGGGCGACGCCTGGAGCATCACGCTGGACGGAGCGCCCGGCCGGCCCACCGTGGTGGTGGGTCTGGAGCAGCGGCACGTCGCCGTGCCTCAGCGGCTCACGTGCTCGGCCCCGGGCGAGCAGTACGCCCGGACGTGGGCGCTGACCGGCCTGCGCGAGCGTCAGGACTCGGCCCCGGCCGAGCCCCCGGAGCAGTGAGCCCCAGCCCCGCGGAGCCGTGAGCCTCAGCCCCGCCCGGCGATGAAGCGCAGCGCGGCGAGGTAGCCCTCGACCCCGAGCCCCACGATCACCCCGGTCGCCACCGCCGAGAGGTAGGAGTGGTGGCGGAAGGCCTCGCGGGCGTGCACGTTGGACAGGTGCACCTCCACCAGGGGCGCGCTCAGCTCCGCGCAGGCGTCGCGCAGCGCGATCGAGGTGTGCGTCCACGCCCCGGCGTTGAGCACCACCGCGGCGCCGGCGTCGACCGCCTCGTGGACCCAGCCGATCATCACCGCCTCGTCCGCGCTCTGACGGCACACCAGCTCGAGGCCGAGCTCCTCGGCGAGCGCCGCCGCGGCGGCCTCGAGCTCCACGAGCGTCGCGGCCCCGTAGACCTCGGGCTCGCGGCGCCCGAGCCGGTCGAGGTTCGGGCCGTTCAGCAGGTGCACCTCGCGTGGTGGGGCCATGGCGCGAGGGTAGGGGGGTGTCCTGCTCTCGCGGCGACGCCCGGTGACGGTCGCCGACGCGGGCCTACCCTGGCGCCGTGCCGCTGGCCCTGACGCTGCTGGCCGCGGTCGCGGGCCTCGCCGCGATGCTGACCGTGGGCTCGCTCACCGCCCTGACCACCCTGCTCCCGCCGCGCGAGGCCACCTGGCGCGCCGGTGCCCGCCTCTCGGGGGTCGCCGCCGCGGCATGGGCGGCGACGACGCTCGCGCTCGTCGTGGTCAGCGCCCCGCTCCCGGGCGGGGCGGCGTTGAGCGACGCGTCGGCCGGCGCCGCGATCGCGCGCTCCGCCATCGGCGGCGGGGCGCCGCTGACGGTGAGCGCCGGGGCCGCGGGGCTCCTGGCCACCGCGTCGCTCGTGGGCCTGCGGCGCCCCCTGGCCGCCGCAGGGCTGCTCGTGGGCGCTGCCGGCGCCGCTGCGCCCCTGGCGTCGATGGTCGCCGGACGCCTCACCGGAGCGGCCCTCGTCCAGCCCGGCGCGGCGCCCGGCGCCCTCGCGGGAGACAGCGGGAAGGACCTCGCGGTGCTCGCCGGGTCAGCCGGGGCGACGACGCAGATCGCCGCCTGGCTCCTCCTCCTGGCGCTGGGGGCCTCGCTCGGCGGCGGGCTCGCCGTGCGCCTGGTGCGGGCGCCCGCGGACGACGCCGCCCTGGCGCGCCGGCGCGGACGCCGCCTGGGGCCGTGGGCGGTGGCCGTGGGCGCCGTCTCGTTCGGGACCGGGGCCGCCGCGGCGCTGCTCTCCGGGCCCCCCGGCGTCGCGGCGACCCTCCCGGAGGTCACCGCGCTCCAGGGCGTGCCGCCGCTGGCCGCCGGCACCGTCGCCGTGACCGGGGCGCTGCCGGCGCCGCTCCCGCTGACGCCGTGGCGCGCGCTGAGCCAGGCCAGCCCCGACCTGCTGTGGTTGCTGGTGGCCGCGTGCGCCGTGGCCGCCTACCTGCTGGCGGTGCGCCGCCACCGACGGACCACCGACGCGGGCTGGCCCGGCGGGCGCACCGCAGCCTGGGTCACCGGCTGCCTGCTGCTGGCCTGGGTCACCAGCGGCGGCCTGGCCGCGTACGCGTCGCTCCTGGTCAGCGCCCAGCTGATCGCCCACGCCGCTCTGGTCGTCGCCGTCGCGCCCCTGCTGGCGGCCGGGGCGCCGGTCACGCTGCTGCGCGCCGCGGCTGCGCCCCGGCAGGACGGGAGCGCCGGGCTCCGGGAGTGCGCGGACGCGCTCGCCGCCACGCGGGTGGCTGCAGCGACCCGGCACCCGGCGGTGGCGCTCGCGCTGGCCGGGGTCGTGGTCGGCGCGCTCTGGGCCGGTGCGGCGCTGCCGCTCGCGCTGGGGACCCTGGTGGGCCACGAGCTGGCCGTCGCTGCCGTCCTCGGGTCCGGCCTGCTGCTCACCGCCTCCGCGAGCCCGGCGCCGCCGGGTCCCGGCGAGCCCCCGGAGCCGAGACCTCCGGCGCTCGCGGGGGGCCGCCGCGTGCTGATCGTGGCCGGGAGCGTGGCGCTGCTCGCCGCGACCGCCTGCGGAGTGCTGGCCGCGTCGGACCGCCTGCTGGCCGCGGGCTGGTTCACCGGTCTGGGCCTGGGCGTGGACGCGCTCGCCGACCAGCGGGCCGGCGCGCTCGCGGCCGGCGTGGTGGTCGTCGTCGGGTGCGCGGGGTGGTCGGCCCTGGCCCTGGCCGTCGGTCGACGACGCCGCCGCTGACGCCGCCGCGCCACAGCGGCGAGCCTCACAGCGATCTCTGAGGCGGCAGAGGCCCGATGTGGTGCGAGAAGAGGCCACGGTGTGGCACCGTTCGGCGGTGCGCGTTCTGATCACCGGCGGCGCCGGGTTCATCGGGTCCCGGCTGGTCGCTGCCGCCCGCCAGGCAGGCCATGACGTCCTCGCGTACGACGTGCTGCGGGCCGACGTCCACGGCGACCACCCCGAGGTGGTCGTCCCCGGCTCGCCCGACGTCCCCCTGCTGCGCAGCGACATCCGCGACGCGAAGGCCCTGGCCGGGGCGCTGAGCGGGGTCGACGCCGTCGCGCACCTGGCCGGCAAGGTGGGCCTGGGGGTCGGGCTGGACGACATCGACGACTACGCCTCCTCCAACGACCTGGGCACCGCGGTGCTCCTTCGCGCGATGGGCAACGCCGGCATCGAGCGCCTGGCCTACGCCTCCTCGATGGTGGTCTACGGCGAGGGTGCCTACGACTGCGCCGACCACGGCCGCGTGGCCCCGGCACCGCGCCGCCGCGCCGACCTCGAGGCGGGGGGCTTCGAGCCGCCGTGCCCGGTCTGCGGCCGGCCGCTAACCCCCGCGATGGTCACCGAGGACGCCGGGCTGGACCCCCGCAACGCCTACGCCGCCACCAAGCTGCACGGGGAGCACCTCGCGGCCACCTGGTCCCGCGAGACGTCCGGGCGCGCCGCGTCGCTGCGCTTCCACAACGTCTACGGCCCCGGGATGCCGCGCGACACCCCCTACTCCGGGGTCGCGGCGATCTTCCGCTCCTCCCTCGAGGCGGGCCGGGCGCCCCGCGTGTTCGAGGACGGTGGCCAGCGCCGGGACTTCGTGCACGTCGACGACGTCGCGGCGGCCGTCCTCGCCGCCCTCGACGCGACGGCCGGGAACGCTGGTCCTTCCGGCGGGGAACCGGTCCTCGCGGCCGGGCAGACGCGCGCGTACAACGTGGGGTCCGGGACGGTGACCACCGTGGGACAGATGGCCCACGGCCTGGCGCGCGCCGTCTCCCCCGACGGCGCGCTCGACCCCGTCGCCACCGGCGAGTTCCGCCTCGGTGACGTGCGCCACGTGACCGCGTCCTCGCAGCGCGCTGCCGACGAGCTCGGCTGGTCGGCCGCCGTCGCCTTCACCGACGGGGTGCGGGCGCTGGCCACCGACCCGCTGCGACCGGCCCCGCTGCGGTCCGCCACGGCTCAGGCGTCGTGAGCGGGGAGAGCACCGGCCGACCCGCGACCGTCGACGTGGTGCTGCCCTGCCTCGACGAGGCCGGCGCCCTCCCCTGGGTGCTGGGGCGCATGCCCGCCGGTCACCGGGCGATCGTCGTCGACAACGGGTCGAGCGACGGCTCCCCGCAGATCGCCGCCGACCTGGGCGCGACCGTCGTCCACGAGGCCCAGCGCGGCTTCGGGGCGGCGTGCGCCGCTGGCCTCGCCGCCGCCACCGCGGACGTCGTGGCCTTCATGGACGCCGACGCCAGCCTGGACCCCGAGCAGCTGTACCGCGTCGTCGACCCGGTCGTGGCGGGCACGGCGGACCTCGTGCTGGGACGGCGCGAGGCGTCGGGCCGGGGCGCCTGGCCGTGGCACCTCCGCCTGGCCAACCGCGAGCTCTGCCGGCGCATCAAGCACCGCACCGGCCTGCGCCTGAACGACCTCGGCCCCATGCGCGCCGCCCGCCGGGAGCCGCTGGTGGGCCTCCGGCTGGCCGACCGGCGCTCCGGCTATCCCCTCGAGATGCTCGTCGCGGCTTCAGACCGCGGCTGGCGTGTCGATGAGGTGTCCGTGGACTACTCCGCGCGCACCGGGCGTTCCAAGGTCACGGGCACGCCGCTGGGCGTCGCCCGAGCCGTCAAGGACATGAGCGCGGTGCTCCGCGCATGACCACGCCCACGAGCGGCCCCCAGACCGTCCCCACGCGTCGCCCCCGCCGGGCGGTGCCGACCTCTGCGTCAGCCGGCAGGACCCAGCGATCCTCCGCGCCTTCGGCGCCGAACCCATCCATCATGGAGAGGAGCGCCGTCGTGTCGAGCCCGTCGGTCCCGATGCCCGCAGCAAGCCCCGCCGCACGTGCCGTCCCCGGTGTCGCGAGCGTGCCCGCCGAGGCGACGTCCACGCTGCTCGTCATCGCGAAGCGCCCCGTCGCCGGCCGGGTCAAGACCCGCCTGCAGTCGCGCTTCACGCCCGAGGAGGCCGCCGAGCTCGCTGCGGCGTCGCTCGCCGACACCGTCGAGGCGCTCCTCGCCGCCCCCGCGCAACGGCGGGTCGTCGCCCTCGACCGCGAGGGCGAGGACGACGGGCCGGACGCCACCGCCGCCGCCACGGTCCCCGACTGGCTGCCGGGCGGCTTCGAGGTGGTGGACCAGGGCACCGGCGGACTCGACGAGCGCCTCGCCACCGCGTTCGCCGCCGTCCTCGACCCCGCCTCACCAGGTCACGTCCCCGGCCCGGCGCTGCTCGTGGGCATGGACACCCCCCAGCTGACCGCCGAGCTGCTCGACGTGGACTGGACCGGCCTCGACGCCGTGCTGGGCCTGGCCACCGACGGCGGCTTCTGGGCGATCGGCCTGCGCGAGCCCCGGCCCGACGCCCTGCTCGGCATCCCCATGTCCACCACCCACACCGGCGCCGCCCAGCTCGAGCGCCTGCGCTCCCTCGGCCTGCGCGTCGGCCTGCTGCCGTGGCTGCGCGACGTCGACGAGCCGGAGGACGCGCTGGCCGCGGCCGTGATGGCGCCCTCCTCGACCTTCGCCGCGGTGCACTCCCGCGTCGCCGCCGAGCACGCCGACGACGTGGAGCCCTCCGCGCTCTTCGCCGCGGCGCTCGCCGGTGAGGAGGTCCACGCCGCCGACGGCAGGCACTCCTACCGGTTGCCCGCCGCCGCCTGGGTCGGCGACCCCGACCCCGTCGACGAGGGCATGCTCGACCGCTGCACGGGCCCCGTCCTGGACGTGGGCTGCGGGCCAGGGCGCATGGTCACCGCGCTGATCCAGCGGGGCCACGACGCGCTGGGCATCGACATCGACCGCTCCGCGGTGCGCACCACCGCGGCCCGCGGCGGCACCGCGCTGCGCCGCAGCGTCCACCACCGCCTCCCCGGCGAGGGCCGCTGGGGCACGGTGCTGCTCGCCGACGGGAACATCGGCATCGGCGGCGACCCCCGCGCGCTGCTGCTGCGCTCCGCCGCGCTGCTGGAGCCCGGCGGCCTCGTGGTCGTCGAGGCGGAGCCCTCCCTCGGCGGAGCAGACCCCGACGACCCCCACGACGCGGACGACCTCGACGTGCGCGACGCCGTGGTCCTTCGCCACGCCGACGGGCGCCGCAGCCGGCCGCTGCCCTGGGCGCGCCTCGGGGCCAGGCCGCTGGCGCGGCTCGCGCAGCGGTGCGGCCTGGAGCTCGTGGAGGACTGGCGCTCCGGCGGGCGCGTGGTGCTCGTCCTGCGGAAGGCCGCCGAGAGCGCCTGACGCTCCCTCAGGGGGCGACGAGCTGCGCCGCCAGGTCGTCGAACCCGGTCACGGTCCGCTCCGGCTCCCGAAACACCGCCGGGTCC
>JBBSRD010000131.1:0-8374 GCA_038243415.1 Actinomycetales bacterium
AGGACGACGGGACATGACCTCGCGGTACCCAGCCTCGGCCAAGGCGCACCCGTCGTCGCCCGCTGGGACCGTGACCACCCGGTCACCGGCGCCGAGGTCGCGGACGAACGCGGCGGCCTAGGGAGGGCTCGAGCAGATGATCCGGGAGACCCTCTGCAGCACCCGCCGGCCGGCCGTGGCGGGCACCTGCAGCGCGGGGGCGTCGTCTCCCCTCTCGCCCGGCGCGAGGTAGTGGGGGTCAGCACCACCGGGCGCGGCGCGAGGGCCAGCGCCGGGATGCTCACCAGGGCGTGGACGTCATGGACGTGCACGACGTCGGCAGAATCGGCGCCGTCGCGCAGCCAGCGCCACGGCTGAGGTGAGATCTCGCGGCCGCGCACGGCGCCCACGGACGCGAACCGCTGCACGACCACGCCGTCGCTGCGGCGCTCGCGGTCCGGCAGGGGTGAACCCGCAGCGTGCTGCGTCGCCACGACGACCTCGTGCCCGTGGGCGCGCAGCCGGGCCGCGAGGTCCGACACGTGGAGGGCTACGGCCCACCGGTCGGGCAGGCACTCCGGTACCACCAGCCGCACCCGCAGCGCGGAGCCGGCGCTCACCGCCACCGAGCGGTCATCAACACCTGTCGTCACGGCCTCACGACCTTCTCGTGCTCGTCCGTCCCGCCCCTTCATGACGGTGCCCTACGGGAGGTAGACGCGCGAAGGGGCGACCTACCACGCGGGTCCGTGCCACCTCAGGAGCGACGCTGCGCCGCGTCCAGCTGGTCGGGGTCGTCGACGTCGACGAGGAGGTCGGCGGGGACGGGCACCCCGAGGGCGTCCGGGCCGACGAGCCAGCGCGCCGAGCGCCCCGAGACGTCGCCCGCGGCGCCCAGGAGCCCGTCGAGGCTGAGGAGGTCGTGGGCGGCCAGCAGCACCTGGCGGCGCCCGCCGGCGTCGAGCGCCACCGCGCACCGGGTGCCGGGCGGTCCGGCCCTCAGCGCGGCCACCACGGCGGGCACCGCGAGCGGTGACCAGGGGGCGTCACCGGCACAGACCACGACGACGTCGGCGCGGGCCGGCTCGAGAGAGGGACGCAGCGCTCGGAGACCAGCGGCGATCGCGGCCACCGGGCCGCCGCCGGGAGGGTCCTCCCTGGTGGTGAGCACGCCTGCGAGGTCGGGGCGGTCGGGGCCCACGACGACGACGGGCACGCCCGGGGGCACGCGCGAGAGCGTCTCGCCCAGCACGGTCGAGGCCCCGAGCGTCATCGACAGCTTGTCGGCGCCCATCCGCCGGGAGGAGCCGCCGGCGGGCACCACGAGGACGCAGCCCTCCCACCCGTGGGGGCCGGGCAGGTTCAGCCGTCCTCGGCGCGCAGGTAGCGCTCCAGCTCGGCGGCGAGCTCGTCGCCGTCGGCCATCTCGTCCTCGGGCAGCAGCGGCATCGCGCCCTCCTGCCCGGGGGCGAGGAGCCCGCGACCTGCGGTCACAGCGTCGTACTGACGCTCCAGGGACTCGACCGCGGCCGACGTCTCCTCGGAGGCCGAGACCTGCTCGTCGACGTCCACGAGCACCGACTGGGCGGCCTCGGTGAGCCCGCTCATGGGCAGCGCCAGGCCGGTGGCCTCGCCGAGCGCGGTCAGCAGCGTCACCGCGGCAGAGGGGAACTCCGACTGCGAGAGGTAGTGGGGGACGTGCACCGAGAAGCCCATGGAGGACATCCCCGCGCGGTCCAGGTGCAGCTCGAGGAAGGACCCGGCGTGCCCGGGCACCTCGATCTGGCCGAACCAGCGGGGCCGTCCGGAGATGAGCATCCGGTCGGAGGCGTGCGCGGTCATCCCTACGGGACGGGTGTGCGGCGCGGCCCAGGGAACGCCCTGCAGGCCGACGGCGAGGTCGACGCCGAGGTGCTGGGCGAGCTGCTCGACGGCGGCGGCGAAGCGCTGCCACTGGACGTCCGGCTCGGGGCCGGTGAGCAGCAGGAAGCGGCGGTCGGCGGTGTCGCGGACCTCGTGGAGCACCAGCTCGGGGAGGTCCACGGAGGTGAAGCGGTCGCCCTCGAAGACCATGCGGGGGCGCCGGGCGCGGTAGTCGTAGAGCTGGTCGACGTCGAAGCGGGCCACCACGCGGTTGCTCAGCTCGGCGAGGAGGTGGCTCACGGCCAGGGACGCGGCCGAACCGGCGTCGACGAAGCCGGAGAGGGCGTGGACCATCACCAGGGGCTCGAACGACGGGTCGTCGAGGGTGACGGGCTCGCCGGCGCCGTCGGGCCGAGGGGCCCCGGCCGCCTCGGTGCCGGCAGCGAGCACCTCGTACAGCTCGTGCGGGTCCAGCACGGCGACCTCCTCCTCGGTGGTGGGTGGGCCCGGCCAGACCGGTCGGTGCTGGCCCGTGGCGCCATCGGTCACAACGGTCTCAGCCGTGACCCTCTTCCCCGCCCACCCCGGGGAGCGCGGCGTCAGACGTCGACGGCGCGGCTGACGTCCAGGGCGAGCAGCAGGCGCCCGTCCAGCTTGTACGCGCCACGGATCAGCTCGCGGACGGAACCGCTCAGCGTGTCCGGGGGCACCTCGAAGGCGTCCTCGGCCACGTCGGCCACGTCACCGATGGCGTCGACGAGCAGGCTGACGACCTCCCCGCGCAGGCGGACGACCACGAGGATCGCCTTGTCGTCCTCCTCGCGGGGGCCCAGGCCCAGGCGGGTGCGCATCTCGATGGCGGTGACCACCTGGCCGCGCAGGTTCAGCAGGCCCGCGACGGCCTCGGGGGCCTGCGCCACCCTGGTCAGCGCCTGGGAGCGCAGGACCTCCTGGACGTGCTCGACCTCGACCCCGTAGAGGTTCCCGGCGAGCCAGAAGGTCGTGAACTGCTGGGTGGGACGACGCGCAGAGGTGGGAGTGACGGGGCTGGTGCGGTCGGTGGGGGACGCGAGCCCGACGGCGGTGCTCATGCTGCTGCTCCAGGGGTTCCGATGGTCACGGCGACGAGGTGCTCGGCCGAGGACGCGTTCTCGCGGGCGAGGTCCTCGGCGTCGTAGAAGTGCGGGTCCGCGGCGATGACCGCGGAGCGGACGTCGAGGAGCTCGGTGACGCGGTCGTCGACCACCATCGAGCCGAGCAGCCCCTGGTCGAGCACGTCCGAGGGCGTGGCGGCAGCGGCGTCGACGACGTCGAGCACCTCGCTGACGACGAGGGCGACGGAGCGCCCGCGCTCGCTGAAAACGACCACCTCGAGGTCGTCGGTGGCGCGGTCGTCCGACGGGTCGGCGTTCCAGCCGCCCGTGCCCAGGTGGGTGCTCGCGCGGATGAGCGGGAGGATCGCGCCGCGGTACTGCACCACCTCGCGGTGACCGACGCTCTCCACGCTCGAGGCGGGCAGGCGCTCCAGGCGGGTCACCAGCGGCAGGGGGATGGCTGCGCGGCGGCCCCCGCCCACGTCGCAGACCAGCACCTGGTCGGCGCGGCGCGCTGCGACGGTGGCGACCGACCCGGTGTCGGTGAGCGCGCGGTCCGGGGCGTCGGAGCGCATCGCCCGGCGCGACAGCGCCTGGACGTCGAGGATCAGCGCCACGGCGCCGTCCCCGAGGATGGTCGCGCCGGAGTACAGCCCGACCGCCTTGAGCTGCTTCGAGACCGCCTTGACGACGATCTCCTCGGTGTTGATGATCTTGTCCACGACGAGGCCGAACCTCTTGCCCTCGCTGCGCAGCACCGCCATGACGATGCCGTCGTCGGCAGCGCGGGTGGAGCGGTCCTCCAGCCCGAGGACCTCAGCGAGCGCGACCATGGGCAGCAGCTCGCCGCGCAGGCGGTAGACGGGCGCGCCGCCGACGGTCTCCACCGCGGTGGCGGCCTTCTCGGCGTCGAGGGCGACGAGCTCCAGCAGGCTCACCTGGGGGAGGGCGTAGCGCTCGCCAGCGCACACGATGGTCAGCGCGGGCACGATCGCCAGGGTCAGCGGGATGCGCAGGCGGCACACCGTGCCCTCGCCGGGCACGGACTCCACCTCGATGGTGCCGCCGATGGACTCGATGTTGGTCTTCACCACGTCCATCCCGACCCCTCGGCCGGAGACGTTGGTGACGGCGGCCGCCGTGGAGAAGCCGGGCGCGAAGATGAGCTGGAGCAGCTCGGTGGGGCTCATGCGCTCGGCCTCGGCCTCGGTGAGGACGCCCTTCTCGACGGCCTTGGCGCCGATCCTCGCTCCGTCGATGCCGCCACCGTCGTCGACGACCTCGACGAGGACCTGGCCGCTCTCGTGACGGGCCCGCAGCGTCAGCACGCCCTCGGGGGCCTTCCCCGCGCGCATCCGGACGTCCGGGGTCTCGATCCCGTGGTCGACGGAGTTGCGGATCAGGTGGGTCAGCGGGTCCTTCACGGCCTCGAGGAGCGTGCGGTCCAGCTCGGTGTCCTTGCCGACCATCTCCAGGCGCACGTGCTTGCCGCACTGCGCGCCGAGGTCGCGGACCACGCGCGGGAACTTGTTCCACAGGGCGTCGATGGGCTGCATGCGCGTCTTCATGACGCCCTCCTGCAGCTCCGAGGCGATGAGGTTGAGGCGCTGGGTGGCCCCGAGCAGCTCGATGTCGGTGCTCTTGGTGGACGCCGCGCTGGTCTGCTGGACGATCTGGTTGCGGGTGAGGACCAGCTCCCCGACCAGGCGCATGAGGTCGTCGAGGAGCTCGGTGTCCACGCGGACGGAGGACTCGGCGGCGCCGCGCTTGGCCTTCCCGCCGTTGTTCGCCGGGGAGGCCTGCTTCGCGGCGGGGACCTCGGCGGGAGCAGGGGTGGGCTCCGGCGCGGGAGCGGGCGCCGGGGCCGGGGCCCGTGCTGGGGCGGGGGTCTCGGTGGCCGCGGTCGACCCGTCCGGGGCGACGTCCACGGTCACCACGGAGGTGCCGCCGTCGACGGGGATGGTGACCGGCAGCCCCGTCAGGACGGTCGCGTGAGGAGCAGCCTCGGCAGGAGGGGGCTCGACCGGATCGGGCAGCGCGGTGGGCGCGGCGTCAGCGGGCGCCTCCGGCGCCGGCGGAGCCGTCTCCTCCAGGTGCGCGGTGATCGCGACCACGACCGGTTCGACGTCCACCCCGGCCTCGACGCCGGTGGCCTCGATGGAGGCCAGCAGGGCGCGGACGGTGTCGACCATGCGCAGCAGGACGTCGGTCTTGCCGTGGTCCATCGTCATGATGCCGTCGCGCAGCTTGGCCAGGAGGTTCTCGCCGACATGGGCGACGGCCTCCAGCTGGTGGAACGCGAGGAACCCTGAGGTCCCCTTGATGGTGTGGATCGTGCGGAACACGCTGGAGAGCAGGTCGCGCTCCCCGGGATCCGCCTCGAGCGCGACGAGGTCGCGGTCGAGCTGGTCGAGGTTCTCGTAGCTCTCCACGAGGAACTCGCCGACGATCTCGTCGATGCCTTCCATCAGTGTTCTTCCCCTCTGCTGTGCTGGCGCAGGTCCTGCCGCCGGTGCCGTCACCCGACGGCCAACAGCCGGTCCATCGGCAGGACGGCGCTGAACCTGGAGCGCTGATCGGCACCGGCTCCTCGGCGGAGGGGGACCCGGCGTCCTCGCCGAGGCGCTCAAGCGGCTCGGCTCCGGTGCCGATGCGATCACGTCGGCGTCACCGGGCGCCGGCTCACGCGCCGGTCATCGCCGTCCGTGACACCGCGCCCCCCGGGGCCGCACGGGATGAGCCCACCATGTCCAGCGCCATGCCCACCGCTGACCCGCGCCACGGTTGGTTCGCCGACAGCTCCCTCCTGACGAAGTCCGGCGTCATCAGCGGCGTCGTCGTCCTCGCCTTCGGGGCGGTGGCCCTCGTGGCCGCCTCCGGGGTGGGCCGGGCGAGCGAGGCCAGCGAGAGGGTGGGCGACCTGATGCGGGCCACGGCGCTGGCCCTGCAGGTGGACGCCCGGGCCGGCGAGCTCGAGGTGGACGCGTACGGGGCCCTGGTGCGTGAGGACCCCACCGCGGGCCGGGAGACGCTGGCGGAGGACGTCACCGCGGCGCAGCAGCAGCTCGACGAGCTCTCCACCATCACCCTCACCGGGCCGAGCGCGAGGGCCGTGTCCGAGCTCGAGGCCGGTTTCGTCGACCACGCCGACGCCGTCACCGCGTTCGTGGACTCCGCCGTGGTCGACCAGAGCGGTGCGCGGGCGTCCTGGGAGGACGTCCAGGAGGCCGACGACCTGCTCGACGCCGACGTCGACGCCGCGCAGGACGCCCTCGCGACCGCGACCGACGAGGCCGAGGCGGAGCAGGGCGCGGCGGTCCGCGCCGCCGTGGTGAACCAGCGCCGTCACCGCGCTGGTGGGTCTGGCGGTCCTGGGCGTCCTGATCGTGGCCACGCTGCTCTCGGTCCTCCGCCCCGTCGCGCGGGTCAGCGCCTCGCTCTTGGCGATGGCCGCCGGTGACCTCACGCGCGAGACAGGAGTGACCACGCGTGACGAGATCGGCTCGATGGCGGCGTCGCTGGACGCGACGCTCGTGTCGCTGCGGTCGGTGATGGGGTCGATCGGGGTGTCGGCGTCGGCGGTCGCGGCCTCGTCGGAGGAGCTCGAGGCGTCGTCGGCGCAGATCTCCGCGTCGGCGCAGGAGACGTCGCTGCAGTCGGGGGTGGTCTCCGGCGCGGCGGGTGAGGTCTCTCGCAACGTGGCCACGGCGGCGGCGGGTGCGGAGCAGATGGGCGCCTCGATCCGCGAGATCGCGCAGTCCGCGAACGAGGCGGTGCGGGTCGCCGGCGAGGCGGTCGCCGTCGCTGGTGGTGCCTCGCAGGAGGTGGGGCGTCTGGGGGCGGCCTCCCAGGAGATCGGGGCGGTGGTGAAGGTGATCACCTCGATCGCGGAGCAGACGAACCTGCTGGCCCTCAACGCCACGATCGAGGCGGCTCGCGCCGGTGAGGCGGGGAAGGGTTTCGCGGTGGTGGCCGGTGAGGTCAAGGAGCTGGCGCAGGAGACCGCGCGGGCCACGGAGGAGATCGCCTCGAAGGTCGCGGCGATCCAGTCCGGGACCAGCGGCGCGGTGACGGCGATCGAGGAGATCTCCTCGATCATCGCGAAGATCAACGACTTCCAGCTGACGATCGCCAGCGCGGTGGAGGAGCAGACGGCGACGACGAACGAGATGTCGCGGTCGGTGACCGAGGCGGCGTCGGGCTCGGGGTCGATCGCGACGAACATCGAGGCGGTCTCGACCGCGGCCGGGTCGACCACGCAGGCCGCGGCGCGCTCCGGTGACGCGCTGGAGGCGCTGGCCTGCCAGGCCCGCGACCTCCACTCCCAGGTCGAGGCCTTCACGTACTGACAGCCGTCGCCCCACCCGGGGCGACCAGCACCACCCACCCCTCACCACCCCATCCAGCCCCGCTCGGGGCCCGTTCGAGGAGCACGTCGATGAGCAGCAAGAGTCCGTCCGTCGCCGCGGTGCGCGGCACCACCACCGCCCCTGACCGCAGATCCTGGTGGGGTGGGCGCGGCCTGAAGACCAAGATCCTCACCGCCGTGGCCCTCGGGGTGCTCGTCGCCGTCGTCGTCGGCCTGCTGGGGATCCGCGCCCTGGCGCGGAGCCACGAGGACACCCGGGGCCTGTTCACCCACAACCTGCTGGGCGCCGGCGCGCTGGCGACGGCCAACGAGGCCGTGGCCCAGTCACAACTCGCTCTGGTCAGCCACAGCGCGTCGCTGGACGCTCCCTTCAAGGCCCAGTACGAAAAGGACTTCGCGGACGCCGCGACGCGCTTCGACGGGGCGCTCGCCGCCTACGCCGACCGCACCGTCGCCGGGGACCAGCGCCTCGTCGAGGCCACGCGCGAGGCGTGGGCGACCTACGCCGACGGGGTGCAGGACCAGGCGCTGCCGGCCAGCACCGCCAACGACAAGCGCGCCTACTTCGCCGCCCGCGACGAGTACGTGAACCCGCCCCTGGCCGAGGTGCGGGACATGCTCGGGACGCTCACGGTCGCCGAGGAGCGTGCCGGCGAGGCCGCGGTGGCGGCGGCCGCGGACCGCTACGAGAGCACGCGCGCCCTGCTGCTCGTCAGCCTCGTGGTGGGCGCGGCGGCCGCGGTCGTCCTCGGTCTGCTCGTGGCACGGTCGATCGCCCGCCCGGTCCGGCGCGTCACGGACTCGCTCGCCGGGCTGGCCGCCGGCGACCTGACCCGGTCCACCGGGGTGCGCTCGCGCGACGAGGTGGGCCGGATGGCGGCGTCCCTGGACACCGCGCTGGTCAGCCTGCGCGCGGTGATGGCGTCGGTCGTGGGCTCTGCGGACGCGGTGGCGGCGTCGTCGTCGCAGCTGGAGGCGGCGTCGGGGTCGATCTCGGCGGCGGCGGGGGAGACGAGCGCGCAGTCGGGGGTGGTGGCCGGGGTGGCGGGTGAGGTCTCGCGCAACGTGG
>JBBSRD010000132.1:0-8311 GCA_038243415.1 Actinomycetales bacterium
GCCACCAGCGAGCGGGCCGAGGCGGTCTCCGCAGCGGCCGGCGAGGTCTCCCGCGGCGTCGCCTCCGTCGCGGCCGGCACGGAGCAGATGAGCACCTCCATCGAGGAGATCAGCCGCAACGTCGACCAGGCCGCCCGCACCGCCGCGCAGGCCGTCGGCGGCGTCGCTGAGACCAGCGAGAGCGCGAAGCGCCTGGGCGCGTCCTCGGAGAAGATCGGTGAGGTGGTCAAGGTCATCAGTGAGATCGCCAAGCAGACCCAGCTCCTCGCGCTCAACGCCAGCATCGAGGCCGCCCGCGCCGGGGAGGCGGGGCTGGGCTTCGCCGTGGTCGCCTCCGAGGTCAAGGACCTCGCGCAGGAGACGGCGCGGGCCACCGAGCGCATCGCTCTCGGCGTCAAGGGCCTGCAGGGCGACGCGGCCGGGGTGGCGGAGGCCATCGCGGGGATCGGCGCGGTCATCGAGTCCATCGACGCCCACCAGGGCAGCATCGCGTCCGCCGTCGAGCAGCAGACGGCCACTACGCGGGAGATGGTCCGCTCCGCCGCCGAGGCCGCCGCCGCCGCCAGCGAGATCGCCTCCACCATCTCGGGCGTGTCCGAGTCGGCGACCTCCACCACGGAGTCGCTGACGCGGACGAACGAGGTGGTGGACGCGCTGGCGAGCCGGGCGGCGTCGCTGCGCGGGGCGGTGGAGCGCTTCAGGTTCTGAGCGGGGCTCCGGCGGTGCTAAGCGGGAGCCGCGACCACGAGCCCGACGGCGAGCGCCGCGTCCCGCTGGCGGTCGTCATAGGTGAGAAAGGTCGTCGCACCCGCTCTCACGGCAGCCGCCACGTGGACGGCATCGAGGCTCCGGAGGTGCTCGCCGGGAAGGATGCCGGCCTCGTGGAAGAGCGCGCGGTCGGGATCGAGAAGGGCCACGCGGTCGAGCGTCCTGACCACGGCGGCCGGATCCACGTCGAGCCGGATGCCCGCTCGCCGGAGCTCGGTCTCCAGCAGGGCGCTAGAGACGAGGGGCTCACCCGCGGTGGCCAACGCCTCGCAGAGGGCCTCCAGCGCCTCCGACTCGGCCTCGTCGACGAAGAGCTTGACGGCGGCTGACGACTCGATGTAGGTCGTCACCTCTCGCCGCGCAGCTCAGCCATCACGTCGGCGGTCGACTCTGTCCGCCGCACGCGGCCGATCTCCGCGAAGCGCCCATTGACACGCGCCGGCCGGTAGGACAACCCCTCCATCGGATCACGCCGCGGCGGGCTGATGACCGCCACCACCTTCCCGTGGTTGGTGATCTCGAAGGTCTCCCCTGCCTCGACGGCGCGGAGGATCTCGCTGCTGCGGTTGCGCAGGTCGCGGTGGGCGATCACGGTCATGGCGAACTCCAGACGCTGGCAGGACGGTGTCGCAACCGTAGCAGTCTCAGATCTCTTGCCTGATGGGAGAACAGATCCGTCAGCACCGCGGCTGGGACGCTCCCCGGCGCGCGTCCCGCGGCCCCGCGGCGGGGGGCGTGCTCGCCGCCGGGTCCGAACCGAACATCTCCAGATCCTGCTCGCGCGTCATCGGCATGCCGCCCAGCCAACGCAGCGCCCCGTCCACAGCCTCGGTCTTCGTCCGCAGCTCGTAGCGCTCCATGACGCGCCGCACCGCGTCGTCGTCGAAGCACACACCCGGGAGGTGTCAGGCGGTAGAGCCTCGAAGCATCAGGTCCGCGGCACGAACAGCGGGGGGTGGCGGGGACCAGGAACCGGGCGTAGCTGGCGCTCATGTGCGACTCGTCGCGGTAGACCAGGACGTTTCCCACGATGGGCGGGCACGCGTCGACGCCGCAGAACATGTCGAACGGGTCGAGCGTGGTGATGGATCTGTCCCGCAGCGCCGCGTCCATGGCCTTGTGGCGCCCCTTCGGGGAGGCCTCGTCACGAGGGATCACGCACGCTCCGGTGTTGCGCAGGTGCGAGGCCGCGCACGCGGGCACATCCTCGCTCGGGGCGGGCGTGTCGAGGAGGTAGACGGAGGGCACCCCCGCCTGCTGGAACCGTCCGAGCGTGGAGGCCGTGCCGTCGGTCCACCGGCGCGCGCTCTGGCCCAGCGTGAGCGTGTCGGACTGGGAGACCACCACGACGTCCTGGTCGAGCAGGACGATCCGCGCCACCGTCGCTTCTCGCCAGCGGGCGCACTCGGTGTACTCACGGCCGAGCTGCTGGGAGTAGACCTCCTGGTCGGCGATGGGGCAGCCGGACTTGGTCCAGGAGACGAGGCGCCACCCGAGCGTGCGCGCCTGCGCGTCGAGGGCGGGGAACCACTGCTGGGCGTGGGAGTCACCGAAGAGGACCATGGTGCGGGTCCCGGCGGGATCGCCGAAGACGCAGTCCAGCTGGTCGATCGCGAGGACCTCGGCGTGGCAGCCGTCGCGGGACGTGGCGGGCTCGTCGTCGCGGGCGGCGTCAAGGGCCGGCGCGAGGTTGCTGGGCACCGACGTCTCGCTGAGGCTGCGGGAGACCGCGACCTTGACCGTGGTGCTGTCCGCGCCGGCGGCGAGGACCACGGGACGGGCTTCCCTCTGCCCGACGACCGTTGGGGCGCTGACCAGCGCCAGGTGGGCGCTCAGCGCCACCACGATGACGAGGGCCGCCCCGCCCAGGATCCACGGCCTGCGGCGCAGCGGGCCCCGCAGCGTCTGAGCCTCGATGCACGAGTAGGAGACCACCGAGATCCACAGTGAGGCGAACGCCATCTCGAGGCTCTCGGGCAGCGTCATGGGGCGCCCGATGATCACCGGCGTGAGGATGAGGACCGGCCAGTGCCAGAGGTACCAGGCGTAGGAGATGGTGCCGATGCCCTGGAGGACGGGGTAGCCGAGGACGGCCTGCGCCCCACGCTCCGACCTGGCGCACCCCCCGGCGATGACGGCCGTGTTCTCGAGCACCGGCCAGAGCGCCGCGACGCCGGGGAAGAGGATGCGGTCGTCGTAGACGAGGGCGCACACGACGATCGCGGCCAGACCCGCCCACGTCATCACGCTCACGAGGCACACCGGGAGGCGGCCGAGCGCGCCGACGGCGACCGCCAGCGCGCCACCGACCGTCAGCTCCCACGCCCGCGACTGCAGCGAGAAGTACGCCAGCGGCGTGTTGGTGGTCAGCAGGTGCGGCGAGGTGGCCAGCGACGAGAGCGCCACCACGGCGAACAGCACCCCGACGGCGACCCGGGGTCGGTGCCGGGCCGCCCAGGTGACGCCGATGATCAGCAACGGCTACAGGAGGTAGTACTGCTCCTCCACCGACAGCGACCAGAAGTGCTGGAGGGGCGAGGCCGTGTCGCCCGCCTGGGTGTAGTCCACGCCCTGGCGTGCGAGGCGGACGTTCATGAGCGAGAAACCGGCGGCGAGCGCGTCCTGAGCGGTCGCCGCCACGCGCAGCACCGAGCCCCACAGGCGCGCGACCAGAAGCGTGACGATGAGGACGACGACGGCCGTGGACAGCAGGCGACGCACCCGGTTGAGGGAGAACCGGCCGAGGCGCACCCGCCCCGTGCCCTCCACCTCGCGCAGGAGGTGGCCGGTGATGAGGAACCCGGAGATGACGAAGAAGACGTCCACCCCGATGTAGCCGCCGCCGAGGAACGGCACGCCTGCGTGGTAGAGCACCACCAGCAGCACCGCGCCGACCAGCCACACGCTGTTGATCGGGTCGATCCACTGCGGGGTCATGTAGAGCATCACCAGGGCCGGCGCCGCCGCCAGGAAGGCGTTGACCACGGTGGAGATGTAGTAGAGGAAGCCCGACCAGGAGCACAGCCGCTGGCGCAGGCTCAGGTGCTCGGCCTGATAGAAGGAGGCGTCGGCCAGCAGCGACATCGACCCCGTGCACCAGCGGTACTGCTGGTTGAGGAGCCCATCATCGAGTCGGGGCAGATGCCGCGGCTGCCCAGGATCGGCACGTATCGCACCTGGTAGCCGATCTTCATGAGGTTCACCCCGGTGTGCACGTCCTCGGAGTGGCCGATCTGCGCGAACCCCCCGGAACGTTCCAGCGCGGAGCGCTGCAGCCACCGCGTCCCAGCCTCACGGGTCTGGCAGAACTGCGGTGATTGCACGATGCCCCCGTCCGCCTCGTCGGCGTAGGGGGCCAGGTGCGCGAGATGGTCCGGTCGCGGCACGAAATCCGCGTCGAACACCGCGACCAGGTCGCCGCGGGAGTGGTCGAAGCCGAACCGCAGATTGCCCGCCTTCTTCAACCGCCCGCGGTCGGGGTGCGTGAGATAGGTGAAGCCGTGGGCGCGCGCCAGCGCAGCCACCTCATCGCGGGCCGAGTCGTCCAAGACCAGCACCGCGAGCTCACCGGCCCAGTCCAGGCGCGAGACGTGGTGGAAGGTGCTGGCCAGCACGTCCATCGGCTCACCCGCCGAGGGCAGGAACACGTCCACGCTCGGCAGCCGCTACGGCGCCCACGCGGCCACGCGGGCGTCATGGTCGGCCCGGCTCGTGCGCTTGGCCCGCGTCGACGAGGTCAGCGAGACCACGAGGGTCAGGAGGTACAGCGACGTCGGGACCACGAAGAGGATCAGCCTCAGCTCCGCCGCCGTGGCGAAGCGCAGCACCGAGTACGCCACCATGCAGAAGGACGCGGCCTGGAACCACAGCAGCCACCGCTGCTGGCGGCCCATGTACCAGTACTGCTCCTCGTCCGACGGCGGCGTCGGCAGCGACGGGTCCGTGGGGGGCGGCGACGACCGGCGCCCGGGTCAGCGTCGGTGCGTCCGGCAGCGTCGAGAGGGCAGGCGTCATCGGGTCCCCGGTCCGTCAGCCGAGACCAGCACCCATCGTCGGACCGGACCCTGAGCATCCCGGCTGGCCAGCCGATCATGCACCGACCGAGGTCATCGCGGAGAGCAATCACTTGAGTCACCGGATGACAAGAGACAGGTCCTTGTTGCACCTCGACAGGCTCAGCCGCGGGGAGGCGCTGCGTCCCACCGACGCCGGGGAACCCACCCGGCCTCCCGCAGGGCAGAGCCGTCATAGCGCAGCGGCTTGGCCCGCACCGACAGCGACGACGGCACGAGGAACCCGGGCAGGCGCCACGGGCGCGAGGAACGCTCGGCGGCAGCCGAGGCGATGACCGCTGCGGCGCGCGCCAGGCGCCACGGCACCGGAATCACGATCGGACGCGCCGGAGACGCACGCTCCAGGTAGCGCCGGTACTCGCGCTGGCTCGGCGGATCGTCAGCCAGCACGTCGAAGGTCTGCCCAGCCAGCCCCGGCGAGGTCGCGGCGAGAACCATCGCGCGGGCGCAGTCGGAGACGTGCACCAGCGGGACCTGCGCGGTGGATCCGAGCGCGATCCAGAGCCGCCCGAAAGCCTCCCCCACGCGGTAGGTCCATGTCGGCTCGTCACCGTGCACGACGCCGGGGCGCAGGACGACCAGCTCTGTGGACGAGCCGGCCAGGCGCTCGCGGACCACCTGCTCCTGCAGCACCTTGGTCTGCGCGTAGGCGTCGCGCCCGATCCCCCGGACGTCCAGCGGGGTGGACTCGTCGACGACGGCGCCGACGGCGGGCTGCTCGTAGTCGTACACGGAGAACGAGCTGCACAGCACGAAGCGGGGCACCCCGGCCGCGAGCGCCGCGTCGAGCAGGCGGTCGGTGCCGCGCACGGTGGAGGCGTACTGGGTGTGGAAGTCCCCGCCCTTGGCCGCCGCCAAGTGGACCACGGCGTCGACCCCGTCCACCAGCGGCGCGAGGTCGTCAGCGCGCAGGTCAGCGACCACCTCGTCCACCCCGTCCGCGGAGCCCGCAGCGCGGCGCACCTGGGCGCGCACGGCCAGGCCCTCTGCGAGCGCAGCCTCGACCACCTCACGCCCGAGGAACCCGCCCGCCCCCGTCACGAGCACGCGGGTCACGGCCGGGCCGCCACGATCGCGTCGGCCAGCCCGGCCGCGGCCAGCGCGTCGGCGTCGGTGACGGGCATCGGCCCTCCATGGCGCCAGGCAGCGTGGGTGGCCCCGACGAAGGCCCCGATGCCCTCGTAGATGGGGCTGCCCGTCAGCTTGCCCACGAACGCCCTTCCCACGTCGGCGATCATGCCAGCGCCTCCGAGGGCCAGGTCGACGAGCGGGTCCAGCTGGTTGCCGACCCCGCGCGGCCGGGAGACGCGCAGGGTGCCCAGCTGGAGGTCAGCGGTGGCCCAGCCATCCGTGCCGTGCACGGTCACCGTCGTCGTGGCCGGCGCCACGGCGCTCGCGAAGCGGATGGATCCCGACGCACCCCCGGCGCACTCGAGGTCGACGTCGAGGGAGTCCGGGGAGATGCTGGTGGTCGCGTCCCGCGTGGCCCATCTCGCGTCGATCCCGGTGACCGGCGGCAGCAGCCAGGTCGTCAGGTAGCTCAGGTGGGGCAGGAACTCGTGGAGCACCCCTCCCGGCATGGCCTCGGCCTGGCGCCGGTCGAAGGGCTGCTCGTAGCGGGTGGTCCCCAGCGGCATCGCCATGCGGATCTGCACGGTGCGGATCTCGCCCAGCGACCCGGCGGCGAGCACCGGCGCGAGACGGCGCAGAGGGGCGTTGAAGCGGTAGTTGTGGTCCTCCACGATCGTGGCGCCGGCGACGCGGGCGTGGTCCAGCAGCCCGCGCAGGGCCCCGGCGTTCAGCGCTGCTGGCTTCTCGACGACGACGAGCCGCACGCCGGCCGCGACGACCTGCTCGGCCAGCGGTACGTGGGTGTGCGGCGGGGTGGTGATGTGCACCGCCTCGGGGCGCTCGACGGTGAGCAGCTCGGCGAGGTCGGTGTAGGGCGTCCCTCCGTGGAGGTCCGCGGCGCGCCGGACCAGGCGCGGGTCGAGGTCGCACACGCCCACCAGCGACGCGTCGCGGCAGCGCGCGAGGGCGGACAGGTGCTCCTCGGCGATGCGTCCCGTGCCGACCACCGCCACGGGGGTCGGCGTGCTCGGCTCGGCGGCCCTCGGAGCAGCGGTCGTCCCGGTGGTCAGGGCCGCCTGCACCGGCGCGCTCACGACGAGGCTCCGACGTCGGAGACGGCGGTGGTGCTGGACACCAGGCCACGCTCGTACAGCTCGTCCACGATCGTCTCCGCTCGTCGGGCCCAGGTGTGGTGGATCATCACGTGCTCGCGGCCGGCGCGCCCCATCGCGCCCAGACGCTCACGGTCACCGGCCGCCTCGCCCAGCGCGCCGGCGAGGGCGTCGACGTCACCGGGCGGCACCACCCATCCGGCGCCGGGCCCGACCAGCAGGCCGCGCGCGTCGGGGAACTCGGTGGCGATGACCGGCAGGCCCGCGGCGAGGTACTCGTAGAGCTTCAGCGGGGAGTGGTACATCGACCCGATGGCCATGGGCAGCTGCGGCGACAGCGCGACGTCGGCCTCGGCCAGCAGAGCCGGGACCTCGTCCCACGAGCGGTGACCGAGCAGCTCGATGTAGTCCCCGAGCCCGAGCTCGGCTACCCGCGCCGCCAGGTCGTCGCTGCCGGGACCGGAGCCCACCACCCGGAGACGCACGTCGTGGCCCGCGGCGCGGACCCGCGCGAGCGCCTCGACGGCGTTGACCAGCCCGGCCCAGGCGATGACGTGCCCCACGAAGACGGCGGTCAGCGGACGGTCCGTCGGGCGCGACGGCAGCTCGGGGAAGCGTGCGGGGTCCACGGCGTTGGGCACCACGAGCACGCGCTCCGGGTCCAGGTCGCAGGCCTCGACGAGAATCTCCTTGAGGTTCTCGGAGACCGCCACCACGAGGTCCGCGCGGCGGTAGGCCGCGGTCTCGAGGCGCTTGGCGAGCCCAGGGAAGCTCAGCGACCCCCGCTCGGCGGAGGCCTCGTACCAGAAGGGGCCGTTGCTCTCCACCACCCACGGGACGCCGCGCGGACGGTAGGCACCGAGGGTCTGGTAGGTCGCCTGCCGCTCGTAGAGGACGTCGATGCCGCCGGGGGCCCGCGTCGCTACCCAGCCCCACACGCCCAGCACCGGGTTCGCGGCCACCCGCGCCGCGTCGACGAGCGTGCCGCGCAGGGTGCGGCTGGCCATCGCCCCGCCGTCACCGGCGGCGCTGAGGCGGTCCGGCAGGCGGTCGCCGACGATGAAGGGGACCACCTGGTGCCCGGTGGCGCGGAAACCCGCGATCAAGCCGGTGACGTGCGCGCGCGGACCCGTCGAGCGGCTGCTCGCCCGGGTGGTCACCCGGGGAGCGCCGGCCACGTAGCCGATGGTCAGGGCGCCGCGCTGTCGGCCTGGTCGATCGACTGCCATCAGCACGCCTCCCTCACCCTGATCTGACCCGCGCATCCGTCGCCGTGGGTGCGGCGGA
>JBBSRD010000133.1:0-8259 GCA_038243415.1 Actinomycetales bacterium
CCCCTGTCCTGGCCCGCCCGGCCGCCGCGGGACCGTCCCCGACGACCTCGCCAGCGCCGGTGAAGGGGCTGCTCGCGGCGCTGGCGCAGCGGTGCCTGCTGCTGCCGCTCTCGCACCTGGTGCCCCGGCGCGCCGGCCTGTGGGTCTTCGGAGCCCCGCAGGACACCTTCTCCGGCAACCCCAAGCACCTGTTCCTGTGGGTTTCCGAGCACCGCCGCGACGTCGAGGCGGTGTGGGTGACCGGCAGCGGGGCGGTCGCCGCGCTGCTGCGCGAGAACGGCTACCGCGCCGAGCTGCGGTGGTCGCGCGCCGGGGTGCTCGCGGCCGTGCGGGCGGGGTGCCACGTGGTCGCCAACGACGTCAGCGACACCTGCCTGGCCCTGTCGGGGGGCGCGACGGTGGTGAACCTGTGGCACGGCGTCGGGATCAAGAACATCCTCCGCGGCGCGCGGGTGGGGAACAACGCCGTGCTGGCCCGCCAGCTGTGGCGCCCGGACGTCCGTCTGCGCTCGGGCCACCGCTTCGCGCGCCCGGCCATGGTGGCGTCCACCTCCCCCACGATGTCGGCCCACTTCGCCCGCTGCTTCGACGTCCCGGTGGAGCACTGCCCCGTGGTGGGCTACCCGCGCGTGGACCCCCTCGTCGACGAGGCCTCGCGCGCGGCCTCCCTGGCCTTCGGCGACTACGACGCGCTGCGCGCGCGCATCGCCGGCCGCACGGTCTACCTCTACGCGCCGACGCTGCGCGACGACGACGCGGGCTTTCTCCAGGAGGCGCTGCCCGACCTCGAGACGCTCTCCAGCGCCCTGCGCCCCACGAACGGGGTGCTCGTGGTGAAGCTTCACCCCGCCACCGCGGCCAGGGCCGGCGCCCTGGCCGACAGCGACGACGTGCTCGTGTGGCCCGAGGACCTCGACCTCTACCCGGTCCTGGACCGGGTCGACTGCCTCGTCACCGACTACTCCAGCCTGCTCTACGACTACGTGGCGGTCCGCGGCTCGGGGGTGGTCGTCTACGCCTACGACCTCGAGCGCTACGTCGCTAAGGACCGCGACCTGGCGTTCGACCTGGAGGAGAACGTCGTCGGCTCGAGGGCGGGAAGCTTCGAGGAGCTCTGCGAGGTGATCCGGAGCGGCGCAGCGCTCGACGACCTGGAGCCGGGCCGCCTCGCCGATCTGCGCCGGCGCTTCTGGGGCGGTCCCGAGGCCGTGCAGACGCTGGCCAGCCCCGCCGTCGCCGACGCCGTGACCGCTCTGGTGCTCGCCTCTTCGGAGTCGGGCGAGCGTCGGCAGGTGAACAAACTTCGCATACCCTGACCTGTCCGGCGCTGCGACGACGGTGCCCGACGACGCGCACGACGACGCGCACGACGATCGGAGAGCACCCGTGAGCACCCTCGAAGGAACGGCACGCGCCCCGTCGACCTCTCGGTTTCGCGGACCGATCGCCGTCGTGACAGGAATGATCGCGCTGCTCCTCTGCGTCGACGTCGGCGTCCGCGCCAGCGCGGACGGCTTCGACGCCGGCACGCTGGTGCGCATCGCCCTGATCGTGGGTGGGCTGCTCGCCGTGCTCTGGCTGGCGCGCTTCGAGTACTTCCTGCTCACCGTGCTGGTCGTGCGGCCGGTGCTGGACATCTCCAAGTCCGGCGGGGGACCGGCTGTGCTCAGCAGCAGCCTCGCCGCGCTCGTCGTGCTGGGGGTGCTGCTGTGGCTGGCCGCACAGCTGCGGGCCGCCACCCTCCAGCGGGTCTCCGTGCTCGGCCGGCTCCTCGTGCTGCTGCTCGCGGTGATGACGCTCAGCGCGCTCGGCGCCGACGACACGGTGCGCAGCGCGCTGCAGGTGGCGCGCCTGGCGGCCGCGGTCGCCGTCTTCCTCGCCGTCGAGCAGCTGGCGCGCAGCACCGCCGACCGCCGCAGGGTGCTGCTCGCCTGCTTCGCCTCGGCGATGGTCCCGCTCGTCGTCGGGGTGCAGCAGCTGGCCACCGGCAGCTACATCAAGGAGTCCGACGGGCTCGGCCGGGTCACCGGCACCTTTCTGCACCCCAACGCCTTCGGCTTCTACCTCGTCCTCCTGCTCATCATGGGCGCGGCCGTGGTGCGACACCTCGACGGGCGCGCCCGCGCGCTCGTCGCGGTCGTGCTGGTCCTCGGCGCCGCCGCGCTGGTCCTGACGTATTCGCGGGGCAGCTGGATCGCCGCCGTCGTCGGGCTGCTCGTGCTCGGCGGCCTCCACGTGCGCGGCCTGCTGCTGCTGGTCCCTGCCGGCCTGCTGGTGCTGCCGTTGGCGGCCCCCTCGGTCCTTGTTCGCCTCTCCGACCTCACGCGGTCGGAGTCGATCAACGGGACGCCCGGCAACTCGTTCCTGTGGCGCGTGGACCACTGGGCGGTGGTCCTGCGCGGCGCCCGGGGACACGAGCTGCTCGGGCTGGGGCCCGGATCAGCGGACTTCCTCGGTGACGACGTCCTCCCGCCCCACAACGACTTCGTGCGCATGTACGTGGAGACCGGCGTGCTGGGTACCACGGTGTACATCGCCTGCCTCGTGGCCGCGTTGGTGCTTGCTGTCGCGGCCCTGCGGGCGATGCCGGCCGCAGGACCGGTCGGTCCCGGCGCCCTGGGGCGCGGGATCGGTGCCGGGGCGGTCGCGTGCACGATCGCCTTCGTCGTCGGCAGCATCGGCGGCAACCTCATCAGCGAGGTGGTGGTCCTGCTCTACTTCTTCGCCTTCCTCGGGCTGGCCTCCGGTATCCGGTCGGGTGCACGGCCCTCCCCGCAAGAGCGTGGGGGCGAGCAGCGGCCCGAGGCCCACGACGCGCTGCCCGCGCGAGCAGGAGGCCTGCGATGAGGATCGCGATGCTCGGCTGCCGCGGGCTCCCCGCCACGTACGGCGGCGTCGAGCACCACGTCGAGGAGATCGGTGCGCGGCTGGTCGAGCGCGGCCACGAGGTCACGGTCTACTGCCGCCCCCACTACAGCGAGGCCGGCGCCCCCGACCACCACCGCGGGATCCGGAGGCTCGTCATGCCCGGAATCGCGAGCAAACGCTTCGACGCGCTGTCGCACACCGCGGTCGCCGCCGCGCACGCCGCCCGACAGGACTATGACGTCGTCCATTACCACGCCGTCGGCCCGGGACTGGTGAGCCCGGTCTCGAAGCTCTCGCAGCGCAGCGCCGTGGTGCTGACCGTCCACGGGCTGGACTTCGCCCGTGAGAAGTGGGGTCCCGGAGCGCGTCTGGCGCTGCAGGTGGGCGCACGGATGAGCGCCTACGTGCCCGACCGCACCATCGTCGTGGCGGAGACGCTGCGCGAGCACTACCTGGAGACCTACGGCGTAGAGACCTCGTACGTGCCCAACGGCGTCACTCCCGCCGAGCACGCGCCCGGCGGGGGTGACCAGGGCTCTCGCGACGCCCCCGACGCCCCGGGGCAGGGCGACTACCTCCTCAGCGTCGGGCGGCTCGTCCCGGAGAAGGGGAGCCACTTTCTTCTCGAGGCCTTCGCCCGGCTGCCGACGCGCTCGCGGCCATCACTGCTCGTCGTCGGCGGTGACAGCTTCACCGGCGACTACGTCCAGACCCTCACGCGCAGGGCCGGGGAGCTGCCCGACGTCCGCCTGCCCGGCTTTCTCTACGGCGAGGAGCTGGCGAGCGCGTACGCCCACGCGAGGGTCTTCGTGCAGAGCTCGACCGTCGAGGGCATGCCGCTGACGGTCCTGGAGGCGGCCGCCCACGCGCGCCCCCTCGTGCTGAGCGACATCCCCGTGCACCGCCAGCTGGTACCTCACGACCGCCCCGGCGGCCGCCTCTTCGCGAGCGGCGACGCGGGCTCGCTGTCCGCAGCGCTGGTGCGGGCCCTGGCGGACGAGCGAGCAGAGTCGGAGGGCGGGCGCCGGGTCGGTCGGGACCTGTCCGCCCGGTTCAGCTGGGAGGCCGCCACCGACGGCACCGTGGACGCGTACGACCAGGCGATGACCTCGTGGCGCGGGCGGCGACGGGCCTCGGCGCACGCCTGAGGTGACGGCGTGCCGGTGGGGCGTGACCCCCGCTGACGGCTCGTGTCCCCCTCTAGGCCCCGACGTCCGAGCGGCGTCCGGATCCCGGGCGCCGGGCCAGCGCCGCGTCGAAGACCGCGCGGTGGGCGCGGGCCACGTCGGAGAACGTCCCGGCGCCGGCCTGCCCCGGCCCCACCGGGTCCCGGAGCTGGCCGCGCAGCGCACCGGCCAGGGCGAGGGCGTCGTCCGGGGCCACGAGCACGGCTCCGGGCGCGGCCCCCTCGATGCCCGGAGCCGAGGTCGCCACCACCGGCACGCCGCAGGCGGCGGCCTCCAGCACGACGTTGGGCAGCCCCTCGGAGCGCGAGGGCAGGACGAACACGTCCAGAGACCTCAGGAAGTCGGCGACGGCCACGGGGTCGTGCACCGCGCCGGGGAAGCTCATGGGAAGTCCCTGCGCCGCCCGCTCCAGGGACTCGCGCTCCGGCCCGTCCCCCAGCACCACGTACTCCGCGTCCACGTCGTCACCCAGGGCGCGGACCGCTTCGACCAGCACGTCGAAGCCCTTGACGGGCACCAGCCGCCCGACGGAGCCGACGCGCGCCCGACGCTGCCTGCGGGCAGGTTCTCCGCGCGGCCGGTCGCCCGGGTGGAAGACGTCACCGTCGATGCCGTTGCGGACCACGTGGACGCGCTCCCGCGGTGCGCCGTGCGCCGCCACGATGAAGTCGGCCACGTCCGGGGAGTTGCCGATCCACTCCTCGGTGACCCGCGCCAGCGCGTGGTCCAAGGCCCTCGCGCCCCGGCCGCGCCAGTCCTCCACCCTGCGCTCGGAGATCACCGTGGCGGGGCGCCGTCTCCCCAGCAGGGCCAGACGGGTGATCGCGTTCGCCCCCTGCAACGAGGAGTGGACCACGTCGTAGCCGCCGGCAAGCACCTCGCGGCGCAGCGCTCTCAGGCGCCGGGGGTCGGCGTCGTGCCCCTCCAGCTCGACCAGCGCGATGCCCGCCTCGGCCAGCTCACCGGCATAGGCCTCCCCCGCCCGCAGCACGCACAGCGTGGGCTCCCAGTTCTTCTCGGCTGCTGCGGCGACGAGCATCCCGGCCAGCTGGCGCTCGGTGCCGCTCGCGGCGAACCGCCCCATGACGTGCAGGACCCGCACCGGCCCACCTCCTCGCCCCACCCTGCCCGAGCGCGCCGCGGTCCCGCGGCGCGCCCAGACCGTAGCGGAACGGACAATCGTCCCTTAGGGTGCATGTGCCGCCGCTCGGGCAGCACGATCCGCGCCGGACCCTCCGTCGGAGGAGGTGACCACGGTCGCCGGCACCCGTTCCCGACGTGTGGAGAACTCCGTGAAGGTACTGGTCACCGGGGCCGCCGGCTTCGTCGGCAGCCACACCTGCGAGGCGCTGCTGAGCGCCGGTCACACGGTGGTCGGTGTCGACTCACTCACCGACTACTACGACCCCGCCCTGAAAAAGGGCAACCTCCACGTGCTGCAGGCGTGGCCGGGGTTCGAGCACGTGCAGGCCGACCTCCTCGACGTCGACCTCGCGCCGCTCCTGGGCGACGCCGACATCGTGGTGCACCTGGCGGCGCAACCGGGCGTCCGCGCGTCCTGGCAGACCGGCTTCGGGATCTATGCCGAAGCGAACGTCATGGTCACCCAGCGACTCCTCGAGGCCACGCGGCACTCGTCGGTGCGCCGCTTCGTCTACGCCTCCAGCTCTTCGGTCTACGGCCGGGCCGACACGTACCCGACCACCGAAGAGGCGATGACGCGTCCCTTCAGCCCTTACGGGGTCACGAAGCTGGCAGGGGAGCACCTCTGCACGCTGTACGCCGACAACTGGGGCGTCCCGACCGTCAGCCTGCGCTACTTCACCGTCTACGGGCCGCGCCAGCGGCCCGACATGGCGATGAACCGCTTCATCGCCGCCGCCCTCGAGGGAGACGAGATCCCGGTCTACGGTGACGGCGAGCAGGTGCGAGACTTCACCTTCATCGCCGACGTGGTCGCGGCGAACCTCGCCGCCGCCACCACGGCGGACGTGGCGCCGGGCACGGTCCTCAACGTGGCCGGCGGCGGGTCGATCACCGTCAACGCCCTCGTCGACCTCCTCGCGGAGACCGTCGGCCGACCGGTGAGGACCCGTCGTCAGCCTCCGCAGCCCGGCGACGTCCCCCGGACCGGCGGCAGCATCGAGCGCGCCGCGAGCGTGCTCGGGTGGGCGCCCCGCGTGGGCGTCCCCGAAGGCCTGGCACGGCAGGTCGCTTGGCAGCGCTCGCTCTCCGCCTGAACAGAGGTCGCGAACGTCAGGGAGCCTGCGCTCCTGTGCGCGAGCCGGCCGCCACGATCGGACCCATCACCTCGACCACGCCAAGGAGCCTCCCCGTGGAGATCGGCACGTACCTGAGGTCCCGGCCGCGCTTGACCGCGCTCGCCGTCCTCCTCACGCTCCTGTCCGCCGTCGGTGCCTGGCTGGTGCTGGCCAACCAACCGGTCCGCTACGCCGCGACGGCCACGGTCTCCGTGCCCGGGAGCGCCGCCGACAGCGCCAGCCGGGTGGGCATCTTCGTCGCGGACTTCGAGGCGCTGGCCTCCTCCGACGAGGTGACCCGGAGCGTCTCGCAGTCCACCGACGTGCCCGCCTCAGCCGTGGACGACGAGCTGGCCGTCTCCCGCATCGGGCAGTCCAGCCTGTTCACCGTGACCTGGACGGGCGGGGACCCCACCGTCGCGGAGACGGTGGTGCGCTCGGTGATCGAGACCACGTTCGCCCAGCAGCTCCCCGTGGCCCGCACGGACGCGGCCCTCGACCTCGCCAACCAGGACTACCAGGGCGCCGTGGCCGAGCGCCGCGCCTACGAGGACGAGATCGGGACCCTGCAGCCGGCTCAGGACTACTCGGACGTCTCCTCGAAGCTCCGCAGCCTGCAGTCCCAGCTGAGCTCCTCGAGCACCCAGATTGAGAGGAGCGCTCGCCAGCGCGAGATCAACGACCTGAGCGCCCAGCGTGACGCGCTCGTCCCGCAGGCGCGACGCATGAACGAGCTGGACCAGGCGGCCTCCTCTGCCGCGAGCCAGGTGGAGGAAGCGCAGGGGTCGGCGGCCTCGGCGCGCCAGGACGCACAGGTGGCGAACAGCCCGACGACCATCGTGAGCCTCGACGTGAAGGACGACTCCAGCACCGCGCGGACCCTCCAGGGGGTCGGCGTCGCGGCCGTGGCCGGGCTGCTCGTCGGCATCGCGCTCCTCGTCCTGCCGGACGTGGTGGGCCGCCGCTCCCCCACCGGGGCAGGAGTTTCGCCGGACGACGATTCCGCCCCGGACGACGACCCCTCCCCGGGTGCGTCAGCCGGCCCGGGCTCGGGCTCAGGCTCAGAGCGCGCCGGAGACCTCCAGGGGGTCGGGCACGGACGCTGAGGCGGTCGCCGGCCGCCGGCGTCGACGCCTGGCCTGGGCGCTGGCGGTGGCGGGGCTGGTCGCGGCGCTGGTCCTCGCGACCGTCGCGGTGCTGGTCCCCGACGCGCCGGAGACCCCGTCGTCCCCAGAGTCCACGGCTGCTCCGGCGTCGGACGAGGTGCGGTGGGTCGCTCCCGCGGCGACCGGCAGCGGCGACGGCAGCGCCGCTGCCGACGCCGCGGACCTGTCCGCGCTGCCGCGCCTCGTCTCGGACATGCCGCAGGGCGGTCGCGTGCGGCTGAGGGCCGACCAGGGCGCCTACGAGGTCCGGATCCCGCTCGACGAAGCCGACCAGTGGCTGCGCACCCTGACCAGCGTCCGGCTTGCCGTGGCGACCCGCCTCGGGATCACCGACGCGGAGACTGCTGATGAGCTGGCCGAGCTGAGCGAAGACGACCCACGGGCGTTCATGCTGAGCGTGTACGACTGGCTGGGCTTCGCGCAGGAGACGTTGATCTCGGCGCTCTGAGCCGGCCCTGCTGATCACCCACCGCGGTTCACAGGGTCAGTCGGAAGCCCCACAGGTTGACCACCGCGACCGGACGCCAGTCGAGCTCGGGAGCCCGGACGAAGCCGAGGGAGCCGTACAGCCCGTGCGCCTTGGTCATCTGGGGCAGCGAGCAGATCACGACCTCGCGCAGCCCGGCGTGACGGGCTCTGGCCAGGCACTCCTCGACCAGCGCGCGAGCCACACCTCGACGTCGACTGGCGACCGTCACCGACAGCATCCGGAACTCACCCTGGTCGTCGGTCACGGCGAGCTCCCGCAGCGCTGAGCCGACCGGGCACCAGGTGACG
>JBBSRD010000134.1:0-8239 GCA_038243415.1 Actinomycetales bacterium
ACCGCGTAGGTGATGGCGATGCCGAACTGCGAGCCGTCGCCGAGCAGGCGCTCGAACGCCGCGGCGTCGTGCGGGGTCGTGATGACGAGGACGTCGCGGATGCCCGCGAGGATCAGCGTGGAGAGCGGGTAGTAGACCATCGGCTTGTCGTAGACGGGCACCAGCTGCTTCGAGGTGCCGAGCGTGATCGGGTGCAGGCGCGTGCCGGACCCGCCGGCCAGGATGATGCCCTTCATCTCAGCGCCCCGCCGTCGTCGCCGGGGCGAGGGCGCCGGATTCCTCCCAGGTCGGGAGCAGCCCCTCCTGCGCGGCGCGCGCGAGGGACGGCGCGGCGGCGTCCTTGGGGGACAGCGCGAGAGACAGCGGCTGGCCGTCGCGACCGACCGTGGGCCACTCGATGCCTACGGCGGCGTCCAGCGGGTCGATGCCGTGCTCGCGGCCCGGCGCGTACGGCGTGGAGCACAGGTAGGTGACCGTCGAGCCGTCGGCGAGGGAGAGGAAGGCGTGGCCGAGCCCCTCGGTGAGGAAGACGGCCCGGCGGTCGACGTCGTCGAGGACGATCGACTCCCAGGCGCCGAAGGTCGGTGAGCCGGTGCGCACGTCGACCACCACGTCCAGGACGGCGCCCACGGAGCACGAGACGTACTTCGCCTGCCCCGGCGGGACGTCGGAGAAGTGGACCCCGCGCAGCGCGCCCGCCCCCGAGACCGAGGTGTTGACCTGCGCCACCTCCAGCGCGGCGCCGGTCGCCTCGAGGAGGGCGTCGGCGCGGTAGGACTCGAGGAAGACGCCGCGGTCGTCCCCGTGCAGTCGGGGGGTGAAGGACCAGGAGCCCTCGATGGACATCGGGAGGATCTGCACCGCCGCACCGTATCCACGTCCTTACGCTGCGTGGGTGAAAATTCTGGTGACCGGTGCTGGCGGGATGCTCGGGCGGGACCTGGTGGACGTGCTGCGCGCCGGCGGCCACGACGTGAGCGCCGCGGGGCGCGCCGATCTGGACATCGCTGACGCGGAGGCGGTGGTCCAGGCGGTCGCCGGGCACGACGCCGTGGTCAACGCGGCGGCGTACACCGCGGTCGACGCCGCCGAGAGCGACGAGGCCGCGGCGCACGCCCTCAACGCGGTGGCGCCGGGCCGGTTGGCCGCGGCCGCCCGCGGCGCCGGTGCCCGCTGCGTGCACGTCTCGACGGACTACGTCTTCGACGGCCGGGCCACCGAGCCCTACGCCGAGGACGCGCCGACCTCTCCGGCGTCGGCCTACGGGCGCACCAAGGCCGCGGGGGAGGAGGCCGTGCGCGCCGCCCATCCCGACGCGCTGGTGGTCCGGACCGCGTGGCTCTACGGCGCCGGCGGCGGGTGCTTCCCCAGGACCATCGCCGCGGCTGCGGCGCAGCGGGGCCACCTCGACGTGGTGGACGACCAGGTGGGGCAGCCGACGTGGGCCCGGGACGTCGCCGACCTCGTGCTCCGGCTGCTCGACGCTGGGGCGCCGGGCGGGACGTACCACGCGACGTCGTCGGGACGGGTGAGCTGGTGCGGGTTCGCCCGGGCCGTCGTGGGGGCCGCGGGGATGGACCCGGCGATCGTCGCCCCGACCACCAGCGAGGCCTTCACCCGCCCCGCGCCCCGGCCGGCGTGGTCGGTGCTCGGGCACGGCGCGCTGGAGCGGGAGGGGCTCGCGCCGATCGGCCCGTGGGAGGAGCGGTGGGCGCTCGCCGCGCCGTCGGTCCTCAGCGGGGTCGGCGGGGTCAGCGCAGCGTCGGTGTGACCCGCTCGACGTCCACGAGGTGGCTCGCGTCCGGGGCCCCCGGCCCGGTCAGCACCACGGAGCCGTCGCCGGCCAGCGCCGCGCGCACCGCGGTGGCCGCCGCGACGGGGCCGGTGCTGGGCAGGTCGGTGGCCACGAGGTCGCGGACGGGCCCGCCGCCGCGGGTCACGGGGACCATGACGCGGCGCTCCAGCGGCGCGCCGTCGAGCGGCACCTCGTCGCCGAAGCCCGCGACGACCGCGTTGTAGTCGAGGGCCCCGGGGGGCACGTCGTCGCTGGCGAAGGCGAGCGCGGCCAGCGTCATCACCACGAGCGGCACCCCGCCGGCGGGCGCCGCCGTCCGCGCGGGGTCGATCGTCACCACCACCGGGGACCCGTCTGCACTCGTACCTGCCCCACCCGGGCTGACCACCTCGGCGCCCACGGTCCACGCCGCGAGCACCCAGACCACGCTGCGCCAGTGCGCGGGCACGTCCAGCAGCACGGTGCCCGGGGCCTCGAGGTCGTCGAGCAGCTCCTCGACGAGGAGGTTGGCGGTCTTCGCCACCCAGTTCGTCAGCACGCGCGCGGAGAGCTCGATGCGCTCGCCGTCCGCCCCGTACCAGGTCAGGCGGGGACGTCCGGGGTCTGAGGCCGTCGCCGCAGCCAGCACGGCGGGCACCGTGACGACTCGCTGCTGGGGGGCCTGGGCCTGCTCGGGGTGCTCGGTCGGTGCGCTCTCGTCCACGTCGCCAGGGTAGGGACGACCCGAGCCCGTGCCGAACCGCGCTGGCGGCCCGTCGGCGAGGATGGCCCTGTGACAGGAGCCCGCACCCGCATGGTGCGCCCGGCCTCCCCGCTGGACCTGTCCGGCACGCTCGGCCCGCTGCGCCGCGGCGCCGGGGACCCTGCGGTGCGCCGGACCCCGGACAGCTCCTGGTGGCGGGCGACGCGCACGCCCGCGGGGACCGCGCTGCTGGTGCTGCGCCCGTCGGCGTCCACGGGCGAGCTGCTGGCGTCCGCGTGGGGCGAGGGGGCGGACTGGGTGCTCGACGGCGTCCCGGACTTCGTCGGCGAGCACGACGAGCCCGACGCTTTCGTCCCGCGCCCGGAGCACCCCGCGCTGGTCGCGGCCTGGCGCCGGCGCCGAGGGCTGCGGGTCCCGCGCACCCGCGCCGTCATGGAGGCGATGGCCGCCGCCGCGCTGGAGCAGGTGGTCACCGGCAAGGAGGCGTGGGCCGCGTGGCGCGACCTGCTGCGCCGCTTCGGCGAGCCCGCCCCGGGCCCGCCCGCGGGCCCCGGAGGTCCGGCCGCCGGCATGCACGTCCCCCCGAGCGCGGCGGAGTGGTCGGCGGTCCCCTCGTGGGAGTGGCTGCGCGCGGGCGTGGAGCTGCGGCGCCGGGCGGTGGTCCAGCGCTCCGCCGCCGTCGCCCCCGGCCTGGAGCGGACCCTGACCCTGCCCCCGGGCGACGTGGAGCAGGCGCTGCGGTCGCTCCCGGGCGTGGGGGTGTGGACGGCCGCGGAGGTGCGCCACCGCGCCCACGGCGACGCCGACGCCTTCAGCTTCGCGGACTACCACGTCTCCAAGAACGTCACGTGGGCGCTGACCGGCGAGGTGCTCGACGACGACGCGTGCGCCGGGCTCATCGAGTGCTACCGGGGGCACCGCTACCGGGTGCAGCGCCTCGTCGAGGTCGCCGGCCTCAGCCGGCCCCGCCGCGGCCCACGGACGACCCTGCCGCGCCACACGCCCGTGGCGACGGGCCTGCGCAGCTGACGCCAGGCGGCCCACCCCGCTGCACCTCGACCCGAGCCCGAGAACCACCCACCCCCTGCGGGTCGCTCCTCGTCAGTGGTCGCTACGGAAAGGGTCGGGCGAGGTGGGCCACGAGCCGGTAGCGCTCGTCGTCCGCCGTCACCTCGACGCCCAGCCCCTCCGCCCAGGCGGCCACGCGGAGGCGCTCGAGCGCCGCACCGACGTGGAGGGGCGCGCCGCCGACGCTCACGGTGACGCCCCCGTCCCCGCCGTGACCGCTGCTCGTGCCCCCCTGGACGACGAGCGTGACGTCGATCCCGCGCCCGGCCCGGGCCACGGCCACCGCGCGGGCCAGGCGCTCGGCGACGCTGCGCCGCGGGTCGATCGGCGGCGGCGGGGGGGCGTCCGCGTCACTCGGCATCGTCCCGAGGGCGGCCGCGACGGCCTCCACGTGGCCGTGGGCGAACCAGTCGCCGGGCCCGGCGCGCACCAGGCCGCGTGCGCCCGGACCGTCGTCGTCGACCACGTGGTCGCCCAGGCCCGAGACCACGGCCACCGGGGTGCCGGCGGCCTTGCCCTTGACGAGGTCGCCCAGGGCCGCGATCTCGTCGGCGATGCCCCGGACGGTCACGTCGAGGCGTCGGCCGTGGGAGTCCAGCGTCCCGCGGCGGTCGTCCAGCACCGCGAGCCCTGCGGCGCCGAGGGCGAAGTCGGCGACACCCTCGCGCCACGGCCGCCCACCGGTGTCGGTGACCAGCACCGCCGGTCGCGCACCGGTCAGCGCTGCGAGACGTTCGCGCAGGGTGCGCGCGGAGGCGTCGGCATCGACCGGCAGCAGCAGGACGGTGCCCTCGGCGACGTCGGAGGCGTCCACCCCTGCGGCGGCCATCACCGGGCCGGAGAGGGACTGCACCACCTGGGTGCGGCGGCCGTCGGGCAGCAGGCGCTCGGCGACCAGGCGCACCGTCTGCCCCTCGATCGCCCGCTGGCGCGCGGCGTCGTCGGGCGCGGGCACCGAGCGCCCCTCGGTCTTCGCGACCACCTTGCTGGCGACCACCACCACGTCGTCCTCGCTCAGCACGATCCCGCCGGCAGCGCACGCGTCCGCGACCAGCCGCCCCAGATCGTCACCGGGACGCACCTCACCGATGCCCGGGACGGCGACGGCGCGGAGCCGTCGGGGCCGTCGGGGCCGTCGGGGCTCGGGGGCGCTCACCGCAGGTACCCGCCGTCGCGCAGCCCGGCCTGCTGCTCGAACCGGTTCCTCAGCGGGCCCCCGCCCGCCTCGCTCAGCAGATAGAGGAGGGGGAAGAGGGCTCCCCAGCGGCGCCACTGCTGCACGTGGACCAACTCGTGGCGCACCACCACCGGTCGTAGACGCTCGAGCGGCTCGCGGGTGACGAACACCTCGCCCCACGTGGTGCCGCCGCGGGCGCAGGGCGCCAGGCGCCCGCCGCCGGCGCACACCCGCAGCCCGGGTCCGTTGGACCCGCGGGGCGCATCGACGGTCACCACCCGGGCGCCGCTGGCCCGCGCGGCGGCCGCCGCGAGGGCGCCCACCGCCCGGGTGAGCGCGGTGGGTCGCCGGTGGTTCACGAGGGGGAGCCGGTGGGCGCGGACGGACCGACCGGGACGACGTCGAGCGCGGCCCGCAGCGCCGCACCCGCCACGGCTGCCGCGCCGTCGCGCGCCATGAGCAGCGGACGGGCCAGCACCCGCCCGTGACCGCAGGGCACCAGCGCGCCGTCGAGGTCCCCGTCGGCGGTGAGGTCCACGAGCCAGGCGTCCAGGACGTCGGCGTACAGGGCGCCCACGGCGCTCGCGGTGGTGTCGACCCCGAGGGCGGACAGGCACTCGCGCGCCATCCCGTGGACCGGGCGGCCGCCGATGATGGGGGAGACGCCCACGACGGGCGCCGCCGTCGCGGCGAGCGCGCCCCGCACCCCGGGCACGGCGAGGACCGGCCCGATCGAGACGACGGGGTTCGAGGGGGCGAGGAGCACGGCGTCGGCGCCCGTGATCGCCTCGAGGACCCCCGGCGCCGGCGCCGCGGTCTCGATGCCGCGCAGGTGGAAGGCGCGGGCCGCGACGCCGGCGCGCAGGCGCACCCACCACTCCTGGAAGTGCACGGTCTCCCCGGTGACGAGCTCGACCCACGTCTCGACGTCGTCGTCGCTCATCGGGAGCACCCGCAGCCCCGTGGGGAAGCGTCGGCACAGCCGCTCCACCACCTGGGACGGCGTCGCCCCGCCGGCGCGCGCCGCGGTGCGCAGCACGTGGGTGGCGATGTCGCGGTCGCCGAGGGTGAACCACGAGGGCTCGCCGAAGGCCTCCAGCTCGGAGGAGACCGTGTGCGTCTCCTCGCGGCGCCCCCAGCCCCGGTCGGTGTCGGACACCCCGGCGAGCGTGTACATCACCGAGTCGAGGTCCGGGGTGATGCGCAGACCGTGGAGGGTGATGTCGTCGGCGGTGTTGACGACGGCCGTGATGTCGACCGGACCGGGCCACGCGGCCGCGACCTCGCGGAGGCCGGTGAGGAACCGGGCTCCGCCGACCCCTCCGGCCAGGACGGTGACGCGGAGCGGACGACCTGGTGGCGCGGCGTCGGGGGCTGGCGGAGTGCTCACCGGTCCATCGTCGCCGAGGCGGCCGTCGCCGGCTCCGCGGGGCGGGCACCGGCCGTGACGACCGCCTGGCGTGTCGCTACACGACACGCCGCGGCCCGCTGAGCCGGACGGGGGTGGATGACCCTGCTTCGTCCCGGTCCGCCCTGCGTGTCGCGCCGAAGCCCGATGCCAACTCTCCGGAATCACTTGACGACTCTGCGTAGTCCCTCTGTAATTCAGGGACTCCCGGCGCCGAGAGCGTCTCGCCGCGGCGAGGCCGCCGCACCCCGCGGCTGGACCACGCCGAGCCACGGCGAGCCAGCACCACCCGGACACGAGAAGGGCACGACATGACCACCACCACCCTGCTGATCGCCCGCACCGACGAGGTCCGCGCGGCGCAGCGCACCGCCGGCCCACGGGCCGCCCCGCAGGCCGCTCCGATCGAGGGACTCAGCCTCGTCAGCCCCGCGTGGACCGACCTGCGGGTCGGTGACGGGACCGACGCCGACGACGAGACCGACACCCCCGACCAGGGCTCGCCCGTCGGGGTCCCCGTGGGCCTGGGCCTGCCCGTCGTGCGCAGCTTCATGACCCCCGAGGAGCTGGAGGCGGCTGCGTGGCAGGACCGCGCCCTGTGCTCCCAGACCGACCCCGAGGCGTTCTTCCCCGAGAAGGGCGGCAGCACCCGCGAGGCCAAGCGCGTCTGCCTCGGGTGCGAGGTGCGCACCGAGTGCCTCGAGTACGCCCTCACCCACGACGAGCGCTTCGGCATCTGGGGCGGCCTGTCCGAGCGTGAGCGTCGCCGCGTCAAGCGCGAGGCGGTCTGAACGAGGGGACCGGTGCCGTCGCCGTCCGTAGTGTGGCTGGCGTGACCGTCGAGGCGAGCCGGGCGAGCGCACCGAGCGGGGTGGCCGCCTCCCTGGCGGCGGCGGCCCCGGCGCTGCGGCGCGTGCGCAGCGTCCCTGCCCGCCCGCACGTCACCACGGTCCTGCTCGCGTGCGACGGGAGCAGCTGGCTCCCGCGCACCCTCGCGGCCTTCAGCTCCCAGCACCGCCCGAGCGACGCGGTGGTCACCGTCGACGCCGCCTCCCACGACGACAGCGAGAGCCAGCTGCTCGCCCTCGCGCGGCGCCTGCCCGGCGCCGGCGTCCGCCACGTGAGGGTCAGCGCCGCGGCCACCGTCCTCGACGCGGCCCAGGCGGCTCTCTGCCTCCTCGACGCCGACCGGCTCGACGACGACGCCGAGCGCCAGCCCGGTGAGCGCGCCCACGAGGACGCTGCGGACCAGGACGGTCCGCCGGACGCTGCCCGCGCGGGTGTGACAGGAGCGGGTCCTGTCCGATGGGTGTGGCTGCTCCACGACGACAGCGCCCCCGAGCCCGACGCGCTCGAGCGCCTGCTCGAGGCCGCCGAGATGGCCCCCCACGTGGCGGTGGCCGGGCCCAAGCTCACCGACTGGGACGACCGCCGACGCCTGCAGGAGGTGGGGTTCACCGCCTCGCGGCGCGGCCGCGCCATCGCCAGGGTCGAGCGCGGGGAGCCCGACCAGGGCCAGCGCGACGACGTCACCGACGTCCTCGCCGTCTCCAGCGCCGGCATGCTCGTCCGCGCCGACGTGCTCGTGGCCCTCGGCAACGACCCCGCCGCGGAGCGCCGCGGTGAGGCGCTCGACCTGTGCCGGCGCGCCCACCTGGCCGGCCACCGCGTGGTGGTCGTGCCCCAGGCGGTCGTCCACCACGCAGACGCCAGCGTCAGCGGCGCCCGCCACCCGGGCACCGGTCGCTCCGGCACCGGCCCTCGCGGGTCCGACGCCCGCCGTGCCTCCCGGGCGTCCCGCTCCGCGGCCCGGCGCGCCGAGGTCCACCACCAGCTCGTCATCGCCCCCCTGGTCGCCCTGCCGCTGGTGGCGGCGCTCACCGCCCTCGGCGCGGTCGTGCGCGCCCTCGGGCGGATGGCCACCAAGCAGCCCTCCCTCGCCCCCGTCGAGCTCTCCTCCGTGGCGGGAGCGCTGGCCGGGCTGCTGCGCCCCGGCCGCGTGTGGCGGGCGCGGGCGGCGTGGCGGCGCGCCGTCCCCACCGGGCGGCGTGAGGCCGCGCGCGACGGGCGCCGGGCGCTGGCCGCGCT
>JBBSRD010000135.1:0-8231 GCA_038243415.1 Actinomycetales bacterium
CGCGGACGCGGGACCCCAGGTGCCGGAGTCGTAGGCCTCCGGCTTGCCCTTCTTGGCCCAGTGCGTGATCACGGGGTCGAGGAGCATCCAGGACAGCTCGACCTCCTCGTGGCGCGGGAACAGCGGCGGGTCGCCGAGCAGCACGTCGAGGATGAGGCGCTCGTAGGCCTCCGGCGAGGACTCGGTGAAGGCGTGCCCGTACCCGAAGTCCATCGTCACGTCGCGCACCTCCATGGCGGTGCCCGGGACCTTGGAGCCGAAGCGCAGGGTGATGCCCTCGTCGGGCTGCACGCGCACCACCAGGGCGTTGGAGCCCAGCTCCTCCGTCGCGGTGGACTCGAAGGGCAGGTGCGGGGCCTTCTTGAAGACCACGGCGATCTCCGTGACGCGCCGTCCCAGCCGCTTGCCGGCCCGCAGGTAGAACGGCACCCCGGCCCAGCGGCGCAGGTCCACCTCGAGGGTGATGGCCGCGTAGGTCTCGGTGACGGAGTCGGCGGGGATGCCGTCCTCCTCGAGGTACCCGCGGACGGGCACGCTGCCCTGCCAGCCCGGCGCGTACTGACCGCGTGCGGTGTGGGTGTCGATGTCGGCCGGGATGCGCACCGCGGAGAGGACCTTCTCCTTCTCGGCGCGCAGGTGGTGGGCGTCGAAGGAGACGGGCTCCTCCATCGCGGTCAGCGCCAACAGCTGGAGCAGGTGGTTCTGGATGACGTCGCGCGCCGCCCCGATGCCGTCGTAGTAGCCGGCGCGACCCCCGATGCCGATGTCCTCGGCCATGGTGATCTGCACGTGGTCCACGTGGTGGGAGTTCCACAGCGGCTCGAACATCTCGTTCGCGAAGCGCAGCGCCAGGAGGTTCTGGACCGTCTCCTTGCCGAGGTAGTGGTCGATGCGGAACACCGAGTCGGCGGGGAAGACCCGCTCCACCACGTCGTTGAGCGCCTGGGCGCTCTTCCGGTCGTGGCCGAACGGCTTCTCGATGACGACGCGGCGCCACTGGTCCTCCACCGGCGCGGAGAGACCGGAGGCCTCGAGCTGTTCGACGACGACGGGGAAGAACTTCGGCGGGATGGACAGGTAGAACGCGTGGTTCCCGCCGGTCCCGCGCTCCTCGTCCAGCTGGGCGAGGGTGTCGGAGAGCTGCGTGAAGGCCGCGGGGTCGTCGAACTCGCCGGGCACGAAGCGGATGCCCTCGGCGAGGTTGCGCCAGACCTCCTCGCGGAAAGGCGTGCGCGCATGGGCGCGCACGGCCTCGTAGACGACCTCTCCGAAGTCCTGCTCGGTCCAGTCACGGCGGGCGAACCCGATGAGGGCGAACCCCGGAGGCAGGAGCCCCCGGTTGGCGAGGTCGTAGACGGCCGGCATCAGCTTCTTGCGGGCGAGGTCGCCCGTGACGCCGAAGAGCACCATCCCGCAGGGCCCCGCGACGCGGTTGAGCCGCTTGTCCCTGCTGTCCCTCAGGGGGTTGCGGGCAGCGCCGGCCGATCCTTCGCGGGTGGAACCGGGGCCGTACGTCACTGGGCCTCCAGGAGGGTGGTCAGGCGCTGCAGGGCAGCGCCGCGGTCGGTGAGGTGCAGCCGCAGGACCGGGCGGTCGTGGTCGGCGAGGACCGAGGCGTCGCCGGCCGCCTGAGCGGTGATGAGCTCGCCGAAGCCGAACTCGCGGTCCGGGATCGACAGCGCGGTGTCCGAGGCGGCGGTGATCTGGAGGAACACCCCGGTCGGACGACCGCCCTTGTGGTACTGCCCGGTGGAGTGCAGGAAGCGAGGCGCCCACCCGAAGGTGACCGGGCGACCGGTGCGCTCCGCGAGGGAGGCCCGCACGCCCGCCAGGGATGCGTGGGTCTCGCGGTCGAGGTAGGCCATGACGGCCAGGTACCCGCCGTCGACCGCCCGGTCGGCGGAGGCGCCGGGAGCCGCCTCGCTGGACGGGTCCGCCAGGCGGTCGAGCAGCGCGAAGATCGCGCCCGCGACGTCGCTCACGCCGTCGAGCAGCCCGGGGGTCCCTCGGACCTCGATGCCGTCCTGCGTGAGGGCCGGGGCGTCCTCGCCGGAGGACGAGGCGTCGCCGTCGAGCATCTGGCGCGCAGCGACCTTGGCGCTCTCCACGTCCGGCTGGTCGAAGGGGTTGATCCCGAGGAGGCGGCCGGCGACCGCCGTGGCGGCCTCCCACAGCAGCAGCTGCGCGCCGAGCGGGCCCGAGACGGCGACCTGCGCGCCGGTGAGCGCCGTGTCGCCGGCGTCAGCGACCAGGCGCGCCAGCAGCACGTCGGGCGGGGTGTCCGTGACCTCGAGGTCGCCCTGCTCCACGACCACCGGCAGGATCCCGGTGCCGAGCTTGCCGGTGGACTCCGCGATCAGCTGCTCGGCCCAGTCGCCGAAGCCGACCAGGGCGGCGCCGTCCTCGACGAGGGCGACCTTGGTCCGTCCCTGCGTGCCACCCAGCGCCGCGCCGAGGGTCAGCGCGGGGTTCTCCTCCAGGTCCGCGGCCAGCACGGTCGCCGCGCTCTCGGCGTCGTCGAGCAGCGCACCGAGGTCGACGCCGGCGAGACCCGAGGGCACCAGGCCGAAGGCGGTGAGCGCGGAGTAGCGCCCGCCCACGTCGGGGTCCGCCTCGATGACCGAGCGGTAGCCGTTCTCGCGCGCCAGGTCACCGAGCGCCGAACCGGGATCGGTCACCACGACGATGCGCGAGGCCGCGTCGATGCCGGCGGCCTCGAAGGCCCCGACGAACGCACGCCGCTGGCTGTCAGTCTCCAGGGTGGACCCGGACTTCGAGGAGACGACCACCACGGTGTGCTGGAGGTCCTCACCGACCACGCGGGCCACCTGCTCAGGGTCGGTGCCGTCCAGGACGGTCAGCGCCACGCCCTCGGTCGCGGTGATGACCTCGGGGGCCAGCGAGGAGCCGCCCATGCCGCACAGCACCACGCGGGTCAGGCCATCGGCGGCGAGCTCGGCGCGCAGCTGCTCCACGCGCTCGACCAGCGGGCGGCTCGTCGTGGCGAGCGAGACCCAGGACAGACGCTTCGCGGACTCCTCCTGCGCGTCGGGCCCCCACAGCGTGGAGTCCTGCGCGAAGAGCTTGGAGGCGACCCGGTCGGCCACCAGCGCGCTCACGTGGGTACGGACCGCGTCCTCCGCGGCGCCGCTCAGGGCGACGGCCAGGGGGGCGCTCATCGGCCGGACCCGGTGCCGGCGCTCGCGCGGTCCATCTCGGCGCTGACGGTCTCGCCGAGCTCCTTCCAGGACTTCTCGAACTTCTCGACGCCCTCGCGCTCGAGACGGTCGACGACGTCGGAGTAGGAGATCCCCACGCGCTCGAGGGCGTCGAGGTCGGCGCCCGCGGAGTCGGCGGTGCCGCGGACCGTGTCACCGGCGACCTTGCCGTGGTCGGCCAGAGCGTCCAGGGTGGCGCCCGGCATCGTGTTGACGACGTCCTTCGTCGCCAGGCCGGTGACGTACATCGTGTCCTCGTAGTCGGGGTTCTTCACCCCGGTCGAGGCCCACAGCGGACGCTGGGCGTTCGCCCCGGCGTCAGCGAGGACCTGCCAGCGCGGGCTCGCGCCGACCTCCTGGAAGGTGGAGTAGGCGAGGCGGGCGTTGGCGAGCCCGGCCTTGCCCTTGAGCGCCTTCGCCTCGTCGGTGCCGATGCCGTCGAGGAGGCCGTCGACGTCGGCGTCCACCCGGGAGACGAAGAAGGAGGCGACCGAGTGGATCGTGGAGAGGTCCAGGCCCTTCTCCTGGGCCTGCTCGAGGCCGGTGAGGTAGGCGTTGATCACGGCCCGGTAGCGGTCGAGGCCGAAGATGAGCGTGACGTTGACGTTGATGCCCTCGGAGATCGCCGTCGTGATCGCGGGCAGGCCCTCGAGCGTCGCGGGGATCTTGACGAGCAGGTTGGGGCGGTCGACCGCGGACCACAGGCCACGGGCGTTCTCGACGGTCTTGTCGGTCTCGTGCGCCAGGCGCGGGTCGACCTCGAGGGAGACGCGGCCGTCGACCCCGCCCGTGCGCTCGTGGACCGGGGCGAAGATGTCACACGCGTCCCGGACGTCGGTGGCGGTCAGCGCAGCGACGGCCTCGTCGACGCTCGACCCGTCGGAGACGAACTCCTTGATCTGGTCGGCGTAGCGGTCACCCTTGGCCAGGGCCCCGGCGAAGATCGTGGGGTTGGAGGTGACGCCGACGACGGACAGGTCGTCGATGACCTGCTGGAGGCCGCCGCCCTGGGTGAGCTCGCGGGAGAGGTCGTCGAGCCAGATCGACACCCCTGCGGCAGAGAGGGCTTCGGTGTTGGCGTTCGCCATGGTGTGCTCCTTGAGGGTGCGAAGAGGGCTGTTGGGTCCGGGGCCGGCGGGCGGGGCGCCCGCCGGCGGTGTCGTGCTCAGCGCTGCGGTGCTCAGCGGTCGCCGGTACCGCCGGTGGCGGGGGAGGACCCGCCGGCCGAGCCGGGGGAGTCGCCGCTCGCGGCGGCCTCGAGGGACTCGCGGGCCAGGGCGGCCGCGTTCTCGGGGGTGAACCCGAACTCCCGGTAGAGGGTCTTGGCGTCCGCCGACGCGCCGAAGTGCTCGAGGGACAGGCTGCGGCCGGCGTCGCCCACGATGTCGCGCCACCCGGCGGCGACCCCGGCCTCGATGGAGACCCTGGCCTTGACCGCGCCGGGCAGCACCTGCTCGCGGTAGTCGGCGTCCTGCTCGGAGAACCACTCCACGCACGGCATGGAGACCACGCGGGCGTGGGTGCCGTCGGCCTCCAGCAGCTCGCGGGCCTCCAGGGCGATCGAGACCTCGGAGCCCGTGGCCACGAGGATCACGTCGGGAGCGCCGCCCGAGGCCTCGGCGAGGACGTACCCGCCGCGCAGCGTGCCCTCCGCGCTGGCGAGGGCGTCGCCCGACGCGGGTCCGTCACCGCGCTCGGGGGTGGGGAGGTCCTGGCGGGAGAGGATCAGCCCGGCCGGGCCCTTGCGGCGCTCGAGGACCCCGCGCCAGGCGTAGGCGGTCTCGTTGGCGTCGCCCGGGCGCACGACGGCGAGGCCGGGGATGGTGCGCAGCGACGCCAGGTGCTCGACGGGCTGGTGGGTGGGGCCGTCCTCGCCGAGCCCGATGGAGTCGTGCGTCCAGACGTAGACCGTCGGGATCTCCATGAGGGCGGCCAGGCGCACCGCGGGACGCATGTAGTCGCTGAACTGCAGGAAGGTGCCGCCGTAGGCGCGGGTGCCGCCGTGCACGGCGATGCCGGAGAGGATCGCCCCCATCGCGTGCTCGCGGATGCCGAAGTGCAGCACGCGCCCGTAGCGGTTCCCCGAGAACATCGAGGTGCTCCACTCGGCGGGGACGAACGACTCGCCGTCCTCGATCGTCGTGTTGTTCGAGGTGGCGAGGTCCGCGGAGCCCCCCCACAGCTCGGGGATGGCGCCGGCGATCGCGTTCAGCACCGCGCCGGAGGCCTTGCGGGTCGAGACGGCCTTGTCCGCCGGGAACGTCGGTAGGTGCTCGCTCCACCCGTCCGGGAGCTCCTGGGCCTCGAGGCGGGCGTGGACCGCAGCCCGGTCGGGGCTGGCCTTCTTCCACTCCTCGAAGCGCTGCGTCCAGTCCGCCTTGAGGTCGACGACGCGCGCCGACAGGCCCCTGGTGCGCTCGATGACCGCGTCGTCCACGGCGAAGTCCTTCTCGGGGTCGAAGCCGAGGAGCTCCTTCGTCGCGCGGATCTCCTCGTCGCCCAGCGCTGAGCCATGCGAGGCGCCGGTGTTCTTCTTCGTCGGCGCGGGCCACGCGATGATCGTCTTCATGGCGATGAACGAGGGACGCTCGGTCTCGGCCTTCGCGGCCTGGATCGCGGCGAACAGCGCCTGGACGTCCTCGTGGTAGTCGTCATCACCAGCCGCCTCGCCGGCGCCCTCGCCGCCGCGCCAGTCCACCGTCTGGGTGTGCCAGCCGTAGGCCGCGTAGCGCGCCACCACGTCCTCGCTGAAGGCGATGTCGGTGTCGTCCTCGATGGAGATCTGGTTCTGGTCGTAGAACACGACGAGGTTTCCGAGCTGCTGGTGGCCCGCCCACGAGGACGCCTCGGAGGTCACGCCCTCCTGCATGTCGCCGTCGGAGGCGATCGCGTAGACGTGGTGGTCGAAGACCGACGTGCCCGGCGCCGCGTCGGGGTCGAGCAGCCCGCGCTCGAAGCGGGCGGCGGCCGCCATGCCCACGGCCATCGCCAGGCCCTGGCCGAGCGGGCCGGTCGTGACCTCGATGCCGGTGGTGTGCTTGAACTCGGGGTGGCCCGGGGTCTTGGAGCCCCAGGTGCGCAGGGACCTCAGGTCCTCGAGCTCGAGGCCGTAGCCGGCCAGGTACAGCTGCACGTACTGCAGCAGCGCGGCGTGCCCCGCGGAGAGCACGAAGCGGTCGCGACCGGCCCAGTGCGGGTCGGAGGGGTCGGCGACCATGACGTGCTGGTAGAGCAGGTGGGCCAGCGGCGCCAGGCTCATCGCGGTGCCGGGGTGGCCGTTGCCGACCTTCTGGACGGCGTCGGCGGCGAGCAGGCGGGCCGTGTCGACGGCGCGCGAGTCCACCTCGTCCCAGTGCAGCTCGGTCGATCGGGCGTCGTGGCTGGTGGCGGTCACGGGTGGGTCCTCTCGTGGATCTTCTCGGCGCGCGAGGCGCCGCGTCGCGAACGACCCTAGCGAGGACGTGACGCAGCGCGCTCGTACGGGCGCCGGTCGGTGGAGGTGACCCATCGCACCGAGGTCGCCCGGCCAGCGGGAGACCGCTCGGCCTAGACTGGGACCAGACCTCCCGACCGTCTCCACCAGTGAGGACCCAGCAACTCGTGACCGTCCCCCAGCACACCGCGCCACCAGCGGGTCCTCTCGCCGGACCTGCGGCTCCTGAGGACGGGGTGGCCGCGGCTCCCGCCGACGTCGTGGCAGGGCCGCCGAGCCGGCGCGAGCGCGTGCGGGGATTCGTCGCGCTGACCAAGCCGCGCATCGTCGAGCTGCTCCTCATGACGACGATCCCCACGATGATCCTCGCTGAGCGCGGGCTCCCGTCGCTGTGGCTCGTCGTGGCCACCGTGGTCGGTGGCAGTCTCGCCGCCGGTTCCGCCAACGCGCTGAACTGCTACGTCGACCGCGACATCGACGCCCGGATGCACCGCACCGAGAACCGCCCCCTGGTGACCGGGCTCGTCACCCCTCGCGAGGCCATGGTGTTCGGCGTGGTGCTCGGGGTGGCGTCCGTGGCATGGCTCTGGGTCTTTGCGAACGGGCTCTCCGCCGCGCTCGCTGCCGCCGCCATCGCCTTCTACGTCATCGTCTACACGATCGGGCTCAAGCGCCGCAGCCGCCAGAACATCGTCTGGGGCGGCGCCGCCGGCTGCATGCCGGTCCTCATCGGGTGGTCCGCCGTCACCGGCTCCCTCTCCCTGGCGCCCTGGGTGCTCTTCGCCATCATCTTCTTCTGGACGCCCCCGCACTACTGGCCGCTGTCCATGAAGTACCGCGAGGACTACGCCGCGGTGGGCGTCCCCATGCTCGGGGCCGTCGCCGGTCCCGTGTCGGTGGCCCGCCAGTCGACCGGGTACGCCTGGGCGATGGTGCTCGCGTCCCTGCTGCTGGTCCCGGTGGCGGGCACCGGACCGGTGTACGCGGTGGCCGCCCTGGCGACCGGGACGTGGTTCCTCGTCGAGTGCTACGGCCTGCTGGCGCGTGCCAAGGCCGCCACCAGCGCCGACCAGGTGCGGGCCATGCGCCTGTTCCACACCTCGATCACCTACCTGACGGTGCTGTTCCTGCTCATGGCCGTCGACGCCCTGCTGCCCGCCTCCTGGTGGGGCGAGTGGTGGCCGCGCGTCCTGCAGGCCCTCCCGCTGGGCTGAGCGTGCCGGGCCCGTCCGGCGACACGGATGCGCCCTCGGGGCGGACAGCCGTGCGAGCGGCACCGCCCCGCCGGGGCAGGACGTGTCACCGATCCTCACCGTGACCTTGCTGGCGTGCCAGCAAGGCTGCTGCTGTCCGTGCGGGGCACGCTGGCGTGGCCGTCAGGTGGCCAGGCCGGATCGAGGACGCGCTGCCGCGCTCTGTCTCCCGGGGGCCCGTCAGACGGTGGTGAGCGACCCGTCAGGCGCGCGAGAGCGCCCCGCGGGCGTCAGAGCGCGCTCGCGCAGGCCGAGCTGCAGCCCCGTCACGGCGACGGTCAGCAGGCAGGCGCCCAGCATGTGCAGCCACACCAGCGTGATGGGCAC
>JBBSRD010000136.1:0-8179 GCA_038243415.1 Actinomycetales bacterium
GAGGTCGCCGCGATCACGGACGCGGGCTGAGCGGGCCGTCGTCGCGCCGGGGTTAGATCACCAGCCCCAGCGCGAACGGCCCGATGAGCACGGTGAACAGCGTGATGAGGATGATCCCCACCACGTTGAGCACCGCGCCGCCACGCGCCATGTCCGCGATCGTCACCGCCCCGCTGCCGAACACGATGGCGTTCGGCGGTGTGCCGACGGGGAGCATGAACGCGCAGGTCGCCGCCAGGGCCGCGGGGATGAGCAGCGTCGTCGGGTCCACGCCGATGCCGATGGCCACGCCGCCGAGCACCGGGATGAACGTCGCCGCGGTGGCGGTGTTGGACGTCAGCTCGGTGAGCAGCAGCACGATCCCGACGACCGCGGCGAGCAGCAGGACGATGGGCAGCGCGCCCAGCCCGGTGACCTGCTCCCCGAACCACTTGTCCAGGCCGGTGCTCGCGACGGCCGCTGCGAGGCTCAGCCCGCCGCCGAAGAGCAGCAGCACCCCCCAGGGCAGGCCCTTCTCCGCGTCGTCCCAGTCCAGGACCATCGAGCCTTTTCGGTCGCCCGGCAGGATGAAGAGCAGCGCCCCGGCGGCGATGGCGATGACCGTGTCGTCGAAGGAGCCGAGCCACGGCGCGGCGTCGCCGATGGCGCCGATGCTCGACAGCAGCCCAGGGACCACCCAGAAGAAGGCTGCGCCCGCGAAGACGAACGCCACCGTCTTCTCGCCCTGGCTGACCGGCCCGAGCCGGGAGATCTCGTCGTCGATCATCTTCTTGCCGCCCGGGATCTCGGGCAGGTCGAAGCGGTAGAGCACCCGGGTGATGAGCACCCAGGCGATCGCGATGAACACCACGACGATGGGGACGCCCAGCAGCATCCACTGGACGAAGCCGACGTCTTTGCCGAGCTGGTCGCTGAGGTAGCCCGCGACGATCGCGTTCGGCGGGCTGCCCAGGAGGGTCCCGAGGCCGCCGATGGACGCCGACCACGCGATCGAGAGCACCAGCGCGACGCCGAACACCTTGATGTCGGCGTCGTCGACGACGTCCGTGACCCTGGCCCCGGCCTCCATCTGCTCCGTGACGTCCTGCGCCGAGGCGCCCTCGCGGGAGCCGGCCCCGTTCTGCACGACGAGGGCCAGCACGCTGATCGCGATCGGCAGCATCATCAGCGTCGTGGCGGTGTTGGAGACCCACATCGACAGGAATCCCGTCGAGATCATCATCCCCAGGATGATCCGGCGCGGCTGGGTGCCCACGCGGCGCAGCGTGAGCAGGGCGATGCGGCGGTGCAGGTTCCACTTCTGCATGGCGATGGCGATGAGGAAGCCGCCGAGGAAGAGGAAGACCACCGTGCTGGCGTAGGGGGCGGTCGCGTCGGCGACCTCCTGGCCGGCGAAGAGCGGGAGGAGGGCGATGGGCAGCAGCGACGTGACGGAGAGCGGCACCGCCTCGGTCACCCACCAGGTGGCCATGAGGGACCCGATGGCCGCGACGGCGCGGGCCTCGGGGGAGACGTCGGCGCCCGCCATGAGGGTCCAGATGACCAGGGCGATGACGACGCCGGCGATCCGCCACAGCCAGGTGCGGGCCGGTGGCCTGTGGGGGCGGACCCCGGGTCCGGGGTCGCGGTCGGACAGGGGGTTCGCGCCTCGCTCGCCCGTCGTGCTGCTGCTGCTCGTGCTCACGTGGCTGCCTTCCACTACGCCGTGGGTGGGTCGTGCGCCGCGAGCGTAACGCTCGTCCGACGCCGCCCCGGTCCGCGAGGAGGGTCAGGCGATCGAGCGCGCCAGCCGCTCGGCCAGGCCGGTGTACGTGCCCGGCGTCAGCGCCAGGAGCCGCTCGCGGGCGTCGTCGGGCAGGCCGAGGCCGCCGATGAACTCGCGCATGGCGGCGGCGTCCACCCGGCGCCCCCGGGTGAGCTCCTTGAGGCGCTCGTAGGGCTGGTCCATCCCCGGCGTCCCGGCGACGGCCTGGGCCCGCATCACCGACTGCACCGCCTCGCCGAGGACCTCCCAGTTGGCGTCGAGGTCCGCGTCCAGGGCGGCCGGGGCCACGTCGAGCCCGGCCATGCCGCGGGAGACGTTGTCGATGGCCAGCAGCGAGTGGCCCAGCGCGGTGCCGGTGTTGCGCTGCATCGAGGAGTCGGTGAGGTCCCGCTGCATCCGCGAGGTCACCAGCGTCGAGGCCAGGGTGTCCAGCAGCGCGCACGAGACCTCGAGGTTGGCCTCCGCGTTCTCGAAGCGGATGGGGTTCACCTTGTGCGGCATCGTCGAGGACCCGACGGTGCCCTGCCCGCGAACCTGCGCGAAGTAGCCCAGCGAGACGTAGGACCAGGCGTCGGTGCACCAGTCGTGCAGGACCCGGTTGAAGCGCGCGACGTCGGAGAAGAGCTCCGCCTGCCAGTCGTGGCTCTCGATCTGGGTGGTCAGCGGGTTGACGTCCAGCCCCAGGCCCTCCACGAAGGCCTTCGCGACCTCCGGCCAGTCGGTGCCGGGCACCGCGACCACGTGGGCCGCGTAGGTGCCGGTGGCGCCGTTGAGCTTGCCGAGCGGCCGCGTCGCCTCGATCCGCAGCAGCTGGCGGTCCAGGCGGGCGGCCACCACGGCGACCTCCTTGCCCACCGTGGTGGGGGTCGCGGCCTGGCCGTGGGTGCGCGCCAGCATCGCCGTGCCGGCGTCGGCCAGCGCCATCTCCACGAGGACGGCGTGCAGACGGCGGGCCGCGGGCAGCCACACCTCCTGCAGCGCCCCCCTGATCGTGAGGGCGTGGGCGAGGTTGTTGACGTCCTCGCTGGTGAGGCAGAAGTGCACCAGCTCGGCGACGTCGTCGGCGCTCGTGCCGGCCAGGCGCCGGCGCAGGAAGTACTCCACGGCCTTGACGTCGTGGGCGGTCTCGGCCTCGATCGCCGCGAGCTCGACGACCTCCGCGGGGCCGAACGCCTCGACGTGGCCGCGCAGCACCGCGGTCTCGGCGTCAGTGAGGCGGCGCGCCCCGGGCACCGCCCCGGTGGCGGTCAGGTGGATCAGCCACTCGACCTCCACGCGCAGGCGCTCGCGGTTCAGCGCGGCTTCGGAGAGGTGCTCGACCAGCGGCGCGACGACGCGGCGGTAGCGGCCGTCGAGGGGGCCCAGGGCGATGCCGGCGTCGGCGAAGGGGGTGCTCACGCGGGTCATCGTCCCAGGCGCGACGCCGCGGCACCGTGAGCGGTCAGCCCTCGCGGGCCGGTCCGCGTCCGGGAAGCTGGTCGGACAGCCGTCCCAGCAGCTCGGCGAGCCGGGCGCGGTCCGGCTCCTCCCAGGGCGCGAGCAGGGCCTCGAACACGCCGGCACGGGCGGCGTTCTGGGCGGTGATCGTGGCGCGGCCCTGCCCGGTGAGGGTGAGGAGCACGGCCCGGCGGTCGTCGGGGTCCTCGGTCCGCGCCAGCAGCCCGCGGTCGGTGAGGCGGCGGACCTGCGCGGCGACGGTCGACTTGTCGACGGCCTGCCAGGCGGCCAGCGCGGAGGAGCGCACCGGTTCGGCGTCGGCGATGGTGGCGAGCACCCAGAGGTCGGTCGCCGAGAGGTCGTCGCCGGTGGTGCCGCGCAGCGCCGCCCGCACGTCGCCGCGACCCATCCACCGCACGAGCTGGGAGAGCGCGGACTGGACCTGCGCGGGGACGTCCTGCTCGGTCGGAGGTGCGGGGTCGGTGGCCACGGCCCCACCCTAGAGCGGCCAGTTGGTTTGACGCAACCAACCATCGTGTCTAGGCTGGGACCTTCAACCGCACCGATCCAGGAGACACGATGACCACGCCCGCAGACGCCATGCCGAAGCCGATCACCGGGAGCGAGGTGCTGGCCGAGTTCAGCGAGTACGCCGGTGCGCAGGCCATGGTCGACCAGCTCTCCGACGGCGGGTTCCCCGTCGAGAGCGTGCGCATCATCGGCACCGGGATCACCAGCGTCGAGCAGGTCACCGGTCGCCTCACCAACGGGCGCTCCGCCCTGGCGGGCGCCGGCAGCGGCGCGTGGTTCGGGCTGCTGCTCGGCCTGCTCTTCACCCTGTTCACCGTGGGGTTCGGCGTCCTGTGGATCGTGCTCTGGAGCGTCGTCCTCGGCGCCGCCTTCGGTGCGGTGTTCGGCCTCATCGCCCACGCCGCCAGCGGTGGCCGTCGCGACTTCGCGAGCATCAAGACCCTGGCCGCGCAGTCCTACAGCGTCACGGTCGACACGGCCACCGCCGCTCAGGCCCGGCAGGTGCTGAGCACGCCGCTCGTCTGACCTCCCCCTGCGGCGCCGTCCCGCGTCGCAGCCCGTCGAGCCGGACCGTCCTCAGGGGCGGTCCGGCTCGCTGACGTCGCCCTCGTGCAGGAACGCCTCGATCGCGGCAGCCAGCTCGTCGGGGTGGCTGTAGGTCACCGCGTGCGCGCCCGGCAGCACGGCGGTGCGCGCGTCCGGCAGCCGCGACGCCGCGCGCTCCAGCCACTGCTGGGGCGCGACGGGGTCGCCGCGGCCGCGCAACAGCAGGACCGGGAGGTGCATCTCCCGCAGGCGGTCCTCGACGTCGGCGGAGAGCGCGTCGCGCAGGGTCTTCAGCATCCGGGCCGGCCCGCACCGGAAGTAGTCGGCCACCACCCAGGGCAGCTCGGAGACCGGCTCGCGCCGGCCGTCCAGCGCCAGGCGCCCCGCCTGCCGGACCACGCTGCGGGCCGTGGGGTCCAGCGTCGGGCCCACGAGCACCGCCCGGCTGATGCGCTCCGGGTGGCGGGTGGCGACGTGGGTGAGCACCTGGCAGCCTAGGGAGTGGCCCATCATCGCCACCCGGTCCAGGCCCACCACGTCCATCCACCCGACGAGGCCGTCGGCCAGCTCCGCGAGGTCCAGCGCGTGCTCCGGGGTGGACGTGGCGCCGAAGCCGGGCAGGTCCGGGGCCCACGGGTCCACCGAGGGGCCCAGGGCCCGCATCGGCCGCACCAGCGACGCACCGGAGGTTCCCAGCCCGTGGACCATCACCAGGGCGGCGGCGCCGTCCGCGGCGGGCTCCCGGCGGCGACGGCACACCCAGTCGAGACCGTCGTCGCCACCGCCCGCACCGCCCCCGACCCTGTCCCGGCGGACGACCACGGGGGCGTCGTCGTCGGTGGTGACGGCGCGCTCGGTGTGGCGGCTGAGCCACCACGAGGCGGTCCCGGAGGCGACGTCGTGCAGGGCTCCCATGGCGCCACACTGCCATCGCGGCTCCAGGTGGTCGGCCTGGCGATCGTCGACTGGCTCTACGCGGTGGTGTGGCAGGTGCGGAGCCTGGCGGCGGGGCAGCAGCCGACCGACGACGGCGCCGGGCCGTCGCGCGGCGTCGACGTCCTCGTGCTCCCCGGTGTCTACGAGTCCTGGCGCTTCCTGCAGCCGCTCATCGGGGTGCTGCGCGAGGCCGGGCACCGGGTCCACGTGGTGCCGGGGCTGGGTCTGAACGCCTCCGAGATCCCGTCCACCGCCGTCGCCGTGCGCGAGCACGTGGAGTCCCGCGGGCTGGGTGCTCCCGGCGGGCTGGTGATCGTCGGGCACAGCAAGGGCGGCCTGATCGGGAAGCACCTCATGGTCCACCTCGACCCCGACCAGCGGTTCCGCGCGATGGTCACCGTCAACACGCCGTTCTCGGGGTCGCGGCGTGCCCGCTGGCTGCCCCTGCCCGCGGTGCGGGTGTTCGTCCCCGGTGGCGCGGTGCTCCGTGACCTGGAGCGCGCCACCGCCGTGAACGCTCGGATCACCTCGGTCTACAGCGCGATCGACCCGAACATCCCCGGCACCAGCCGGTTGGAGGGGGCGACCAACGTGGAGGTCGACGTGGTCGGGCACTTCCGGGTGCTCAGCGACCGGCGGCTGCAGCGGGCGGTGCTGGACGCGCTGTCACGCCTCGGCGCCTGACCGCGCGCCGTGCGGGGAGTTCGTGCGGTCCCTGGGTGGCCGAACGGGGACCTCGTGAGCTCGCCATGCCGTGGCACGCGTCACCGACTCCCCGCTCGGCGGCGGGGGACCGCGCGAACTCCCCGCTCGGCGATCCGGTCAAGGCGACGAAGCCAGGGGCGTGATCAGGTGGAGGCGGCCATGCGGGCGACGAGCTGCTGAACGTTCTCGAAGTAACGACGATGCGTGGTGCGGAGATCCTCGAGGGACTCGCCGTCGAGCACGACGACCTCGATGCCTGGGCCGACCTGGCGCTGGAGCGCCGAGCGGCGCGCGAAGGCCTCGGCGCGGCGACCTGGGCCGAAGTCCTCGTGCTGGAGCTTCCCGGTGCTGCGCTCGTAGACGAGTACGTACGAGTTCATGGGCCGTCCTCTCCGTGTGGCACTTCCACCATGGAAGCCAGCGTAGCAAGCATGTCGCGCAGCCGTTCCTGCTGCTGTTGTGACAGGTGAATCATCTCTGCTGTAGAGCTCCGCAGCCTCTCGAGCGCTTCGTTCCTCTCGCCAGAAGACGTGAGCGCTTTGACTGGGAGTGGTCTCTGTCCTGTGCGCTCCTCCTCCATCAGTTGTTCTATAAGTCGCCGGCCCGTATGGGCGTGGTTATTTTCCTCGTCGTGACGGATCGACCTTGAGACATCAGACATCACTCTGACAGTTTTTATCCGGAGCTGATGGGGGCCATGGGTGGCTTCTTCGTCCGGATAGCGAATCGAGCGCCCGAAACGGTCGCCCATTTTTTCGTAAACTTCCGCCCATTCATGCTGCAAGCTAGTGCGAACTTGAATCTCGACCTTCAACCCATCAAGGGCGATCTCGCCATGCAGGGCGCGATAGCCTTTAGCGGGCACATCTCTGCGGTCGATAACCTTGACGTCGTGCTTGGCGATCCCGAGAGCGGCGAAAGCCACCAGCAGCACGAGGTCCTGATCGTCAAGTGTCATGTCTCCGACGATGCGTAGACCCACCAAGTCACGGATGACTGGAAGTTGATGGCCGCCCATACGGGTCAGCTTTTCGCGAAGCGTGACGAGTGTCTTAGTGCGCCCGCGCACAGAGAGGCGACCCCCGGTGTCCGAAACCATGTCTGCGAGGGCTTGGGTGAGCGTCTCTGTGGCATTTCTCCCCACTTCGTTGCACCGGCCCAGCAGGACGTCGAGCTGGTCAAGCTGCTCATCAGTCTCCGTGCCTGCAGCCAGCGCTTTGCCGATCCGCACCAGCGCTGACTTGGTCGGGAGCGGCTCCATGCCCGTGAGCGTCGCACGGGGCGGTGCCCGGCACGGGCGGCGTCGAGGGCCACCGGGCGCGAAGACGGCGTCCATCCAGGAGCACGGGGCCGTCGGGCGGCCACCACGCAGGGAGACCGGACCCTCGCCGCAGTCCAGGGTGAAGGCGGCGCCCCGCAACGCCTCGGCGTCGGCGTGCTCGCGGCGCAGGGAGCAGCGGTCGCCGGCCATGCCGCGGCCGACGACGCCCAGCGCCCGGCCCACCGACTCCGGTGCTGGCGGCGACGGTGCGGCGCCGTCGCGGGGGCGACCGCCGTAGCGGTGCGCGGGGGAGGCCAGCAGCATCACCACCTCGACGTCGGCGCGGTGCTCGACGGCCGCCTCGGGTGCCTCGTCGTCGTCCACGGGAGGCATCGTCCCGCCGCCGTCCACACCCTCCGGCCGCTGGGGACGCCCCGTCCACAGGTTCTGCCTGCGAGCCGGCCCGCAGGGCCACGGGTTCCCTACCTTCGGCGTCGTCGGTCGGGTCGGCCGCACCGGAGGAGGGCGGGGACGATGGACGGAGCGGCGGTGCGGATGCTGGCGGCGCGGCTGGACGCGGTCGCGTCCGGGCTCGACGGGGAGGTGACCCGCCTCCGAGCGCTGCAGGCCACCGACTGGGTCGGTCCCGCAGCAGCGGTGTGCGGGCTGGTGGTCGTCGAGCGCCTCGCCGCGGCGAGGGAGGTCCAGGTGCGGCTGGGGGAGGCGTCCGCTGCCCTGAGGGCGCACGCGGCCGCGGCAGATGAGGCGCTGACCTCGCTGCGGGTTGCGCTGGGGTTGGGCGGGGCCTCGGCGCAGGACCTGCTGGCGGGCGGGGCAGCGGTGCTGCGCGGCACTCTCGCGGTGGTCGGCACAGGTCGCGCCGTGAGCCGGTGGTGATGGCGGCCTCCGCCCCGCTCTCCGTCTCCGGCGGGTCCCACGGGACGACGGCGAGCCTGCAGGCGCTCGACGCGCTCGCGGCGGGGCTGGCCGCTAGCGCC
>JBBSRD010000137.1:0-8173 GCA_038243415.1 Actinomycetales bacterium
GACGCCTCCGAGGTCGTCCGCAGCGATCTGAGCCAGTTCGTCTCGACGAGCGGTATCGACCTGGAGGATGACGTCCACCTCCGAATCATGACGCCGTTCGCTGCACCGTCAGACCAGGTAGCGCGCCAGGGACGCAGCGTCGAAGGCGGCGGAGTGCTCCACACCCTCGTCCACCATGAACGCGTCCACGCCGATGATCCCGATCAGCTCTGCCAGGCCCACGCCTCCGATGACGCGGTACCCGCCCTCGTGGCCGGAGCGCCTCACCCAGTCGGTGAACAGGGCGCCGCTGGAGAACCCGGACAGGTTCGTTCGCCCGTCGCCCTGCGCGAAGACGTCGACGCGGTGCTCGCCGCCCGGCAGCACGGAGTCCGTGAGGATCACTGTCCCCGATCGCAGCGCCGCAGCGATGGTGGCGTGGTCACGACTGCGCAGGGCCTCGGTCAGCTCGGGGTTGTCAAAGGCCGGGTCGAGGTGGTCCACGCCGAGGACGCCGTCGGCCAGGCTGATCGACGGTTCAGGCTGGAGCCGCTGGTCCGGTGCCAGCGCTGGTACGCCGTCGGCCTCGGCCTGGTCCAGCGCCTGCTGCAGGTCTACGGGCGCGACGCCGAGCCCGACTCCGCCGGGGTCGAGCACCACCCGCCCGACGTGCTGCTCGCGGGCGATGTCGCCGAGGTCGCTGCCGCGCACCACCCGGTACCGCCCGCTCTGTGCTGAGGCGTCGCCCCAGGTGCGGAGCGCCTGTCGGGTGGAGAAGACGAGAATGATCCGTCGGCCTTCGTCGTCGACGACGACGACGAACCGCTCGTCCCCCTCGGGGGCGACGGACGTCGGGATGATCGCGGTGCCCTTGCGGAGCGCGGTGGCGATCGCCGGCGGGCTCATCGGGGGCAGCGCCTGCTGCAGCGCCAGGTTGTCGTGAGTCATGAGACGTTTCCTCATGGTGCGGTGGGGGGCGCCGGAGAGAGCCGGGCGGCATGGGCGTGCAGGTCGCTGGTCGAGACCTCGAGGTGGTGGGCTCTGCCGTCGTCGAGGCTGACGATGCTGGCACCCTCCTGCTCGGCGACGGCGGCGAGGCTGATGCCCGCCACCACGTCGTAGGCGGCGTCCACTGAGTCACTCCCTCGGATCATGGAGGACACCGTCGAGAAGACGTGCAGCCGCGTGAGGCCGTCGGAGCCCACGCTGGTGCGCACTCGCAGCGGTCGTGCATCCGCCGTAGTGGAACCAGTCGAGCTCGCGGGGATGATGACCGTGCCGCGAAGGACCGCCCTGGCGACCAGAGATTCCTTCTCAGAGCGGAGAGCGCCGAGGAGCGCGAGGTCGTCATCATCCGTCGGACTGGCTGGTCCTGTGGGCGGGGGCGGCGAGCTGAGCCAGACGACTTTGATCCCACGACGTCTCTCCCGCCATCGGTCACGCGCAGCGATGACGGCGAACAGGGGGAGCAGAAGGGCGACGCACACCATGAGGGCTGCATCCCTCACCACCGTCGCCGGCCGAGGGCCGGATGACGCGTAGTGGACGGCATACGTGGACCACGGAGGGGCGGCCGGCATGGGACAGGTCGCTCCCGGCTCGGCATATGTCGGGTAGCTGGAGACGTCCCAGGCAGACGCCACGACAAAGCCGTCATCGTCTGACCAGAAGCCGTCGGCGCTCGGCTCGCCCCACTCCTCGCCGTACAGGTTCGTCGTCATCAGCCGGGACGGCACGCCGCGGTGGTTGGGTGCCACGTGAAGGAGCAGCCAGTCGCGTCGACCGTCAGAACTGATGAACCGCTGGCAAGAGGTGATCTGGGCGAGCGGCGACTGATCCATGTCGGAGTCCCAGCCGTAGCGCCTCAGGTACTCGGGCTGGCGAGCGGGCTGTGGCCGGGTCATGAGGCTCGATCCCGCGCTGGAGGGGCTGAGTCGTGGTGCAGCCAGCCCTGGGCGTGACCGATACGGCGGGCCGCGGCATCGATGAGCGACGTGGAGGTGGTGCGCAGCGTCGGTAGGTCCACCTCGAACGTGGGCACGGAAGCCTCTTGGCGATTGCCGACGGCGGGGCCGGTCCCCGCGCACGGGGTCATGGTGACGCCGAGACCGCCAGCCGCACAGCCCGCAGGCCTGCGTAGAACGCGTCCGGCTTACCACCGTCCGCACGCCGCGATCGATCCTGACGGATGGTGGTCTCGACTGCGGGGCACGTGGACGTCTTCGTAGCCAGCGACGACGGGTGCGGAGTCTCGGGCCTACAGGCTGATCCAGACGCAGCGAGCGTCACCCGTTCGGCGCCGGGGAAGTTCTCAAGGCGGAGGGCCAGGGACCGATGGAGGGGGTGTCGCCCACGGATGGGCGGCGGTACCACCCACATTCATGGAGGATTTCTCATGGCTCTTTCCATCAACAACAACATCCAGGCGTTCAACGCGTACCGCAACCTTTCGGTCACGCAGGGCGACCTGTCGAAGTCGCTGGAAAAGCTGTCCAGCGGTTTCCGCATCAACCGTGCTGCCGACGATGCTGCTGGTCTGGCGATCTCCGAGGGCCTGCGTTCGCAGGTGGGTGGCTTGAAGCAGGCTTCCCGCAACGCTCAGGACGGCATCTCCGTCGTCCAGACCGCTGAGGGCGCGCTGACCGAGGTCCACTCCATCCTGCAGCGCGTTCGCACCCTGGCCGTCCAGGGCGCCAACGACTCCAACAGCGCGGACGCCCGTACCGCGATCAACAAGGAGGTCGGCGAGCTCGGCAAGGAGCTCACCCGCATCTCGGCGTCGACGAACTTCAACGGCACCGACCTGCTGACCACCGACGCTGCGACCAAGACCCTGAACTTCCAGGTCGGCGCCGGGGCGGCTGCCCTGACGAACTCGATCGGCGTCAAGGGCGTTGACGTGCAGGGCGTGGGCGAAGCCATCACGGCGCTGAGCGACGGCACCACGGGGACCCTCGACACCGCCGACGGCACCACCTACAGCGCGGCGCTCACCACGATCGACGCGCAGATCAAGTCGGTGTCGGACAACCGCGCCACCCTCGGTGCGGTGCAGAACCGGTTCGAGCACACCATCAACAACCTCAACGTCGCCGTCGAGAACCTCTCGGCGTCCGAGAGCCGCATCCGCGACACCGACATGGCGATGGAGATGACGAGCTTCACCCGCTCGCAGATCCTGAGCCAGGCCGGTACCGCGATGCTCGCCCAGGCCAACCAGATCCCGCAGGGCGTCCTGTCCCTCCTGCGCTGACCTGAGCACCAGCACCACCTGAAACACCGCACCACCAGCACCACAGGTTTCGCCCGGCGGGTGAGGGAACCCCTCATCCGCCGGGCGAAACCGCTCTCCCCGATCCAGCATCCCGCTCGATCCCCGACCTCAGAAGGTGAAGACCATGCCCGCGATCTCATTCGGCGGCCTCACGTCCGGACTGGACACGAAGGCCATCGTCTCCCAGCTGATGGACATCGAGCGAAATCCTCAGATCCTGCTCCAGAACAAGCTTGCCAAGCAGAACCAGCAGGTGAGCGCCCTCCAGGGCATCAACACCCGCCTGGCCTCGCTGGCCACCTCTGCGGCTGCGTTGGCGAAGCCGGAGGCGTTCACCCGCACCGCTGCGACGTCCTCCTCCGAGTCGGTCACCACGGTGTCCCGCCCCGAGGCCACCGATGCGTCCTTGAGCTTCTCCGTCAAGGAGACCGCAGGCCGAGCCGGGTGGACCAGCGCACCGCTGGCGGCCGGGGACTTCGGCCCCCAGAAGATCACGATCGACGTGCCCGGTGGTGTACCCGTGCAGGTGACGGCCATCGGCGGCAGCGTCCAGGCGCTCGCGCAGGCCATCAATGACACCGGCGGCTCCGTGCGCGCTACCGCGGTGCACACCGGGGACGGTCAGTACCGCTTGATGGTGACCTCCGCGGAGACCGGTGCGAAGAACGACATCACTGGCGTCACCATCACGCCGGAGCCTGGCAGCTCGCCTCTCGCGGCTGGGTTCACGCGGACCGCGACGGGTCGTGACGCCTCGATCGACATCGGCGGTGGCGCCCTCGTCACCTCGCCGTCCAACACCTTCACCGACCTGATGACCGGCGTGGACGTCACGGTGAGCGAGGCCGCCAAGAAGTCCGGCGAGCAGGTCATCGTGAGCTCAAAGCCGGACTCGGGCGCTATCGCCAAGCAGGCCGCCGGCGTGATCGGCGCGATGACCGTCGCCCTCTCCGAGATGGCCGAGCAGTCCAAGTCGGACGTCACCAAGCCCGGGGTCCTCTCCGGTAGCTCCCTGATCCGCGGCATCCAGCAGCAGCTCGCGTCGGCGTTCTCCGTCTCAGCGTCCGGCGCCTCGCTGGCCGACGTCGGCATCGAGCTCAAGCGTGACGGCACGGTGTCCATCGACGAGGCGAAGTTCGCCTCGTACGCCGCGAGCAACCCCGACAAGGCCCAGGCGGTGACCACCGCCTTCGCCACCGCGGTGGCCGAAGCCGCCAAGCAGGCCAGCGCCTCGGGCACGGGCAACATCAGCCAGTCCATCACCTCGGCGAAGTCCACCGTCAAGGACCTGGGCGACCGGATCGCCGACTTCGACGTCCGTCTCGAGCTGCGCCGCGCCACGCTCACCCGCCAGTTCACCGCGCTCGACGTCGCCATCAGCGCCGGTCAGAACCAGCAGCAGTGGCTGGCCGGCCAGATCTCCGGTCTCCCGGGCTTCAGCCGCTGACCCGACCGGCCGATCAGGGTGGAGAGCCCTGGTCGGCCGGATCGGCGCCCTGAGCGCCGCCGCCACCTGACACCACGCATCGGAGACCCTCATGCCCACCATCGCCGCCCAGCGGGCCGCCTTCGCCACCACCGCGAAGAGCACCGCCACCCCCCAGGCGCTGCTGGTCATGCTCTACGACCGGCTCATCCTCGACCTCCAGCGCGCCGAGGCCGCCATCGAGACGAAAGATCTCGGCGGGGTGAACCGTCACCTCAACCATGCGCAGGACATCGTCACCGAGCTGGCCGGTGCCCTGGATGCGAAGGCGTGGGACGGCGGCCCCGCGCTGGCATCGTTGTATGCCTGGCTGCTCGCCGAGCTGATCGCGGCGAACGTGGCCAAGGACGGCGCACGCATCGCGGCCGCCCGCGAGATGGTGCAGCCGCTGGCTGGCGCCTGGCGCGAGGCCACCACCGGTGAGGTGGTTCCCTCCGGCGCCGCTGACCGTCGGGCACCGGACGCCCTGGGGCGAACCGCATGAGCCTCGCCGCGGCCGATCCCCAGGCCCCAGCAGCCACCGACGGCCTCGTCGAAGACCACGCCGCCGACCCCACCTGGGACGTCGCCTGGGCCTCCGCCCTCGAGCGCTCCGAGCTGGACGCCGACGAGGTGGAGGCGATGCTCGCCCGCCTCCACGCCGACCCGGACCACGTGCCGGACGTCCCCGCACGCTGGACGCCCCCGCCGCGCCTGGGCCCGCTGCCGCTCTCCATGGCCCCGCGCGCCGCGGCCGCGCTCAAGCGCCACCACGTCTTGACCGAAGAACTTATCGTGGCCATCACCGAGAACCGTCGTCAGCGCCGCGCCGCCGCGTCGCTGAGCCAGCGCGAGGCAGCGGCCCCCGTCTACATCGACACGGAGGCCTGACATGAGCGCTCCCGCCCTCGGTGGACGCCGTTCCACGGACCGCGCCACCGGCAGCGTCCCCGTCACCGGCCCGAGCAGCCTCGGCGCCCCCGCCCAGGGAGGCCCCGTCGTGCGCGTCGGGCGCCAGGCGATCTTCGACCGCCACCGCCGCCTCCACGGCTTCGAGCTGCTGTTCCGCGCCGACGGCCGCGACCCCGTGAACCTGGCCACCGTGGCCGAGCGCGACGTCGCCACCTCCCAGGTCCTCACCGCCGCGCTGGGGGACTTCGGCGTGCGCGCCATCGGCGACGGCCTCCCCCTGTTCATCAACCTCACCCGCGCCTTCGTCACCGGCGAGCTCCCGCTCGTCGTCGACCCGGAGCGCGTGGTCCTCGAGCTCACCGAGGACATCGAGGTGGACGAGGCGGTGCTCACCGGCATCCAGCGCCTCAGGGACGCCGGCTACCGCATCGCCATGGACGACTTCGCGGGGGAGCCGTGGCGCATGGCGGGCATGCACCTCGCCGACTACGTCAAGCTCGTCCTCATGCCCGGTGCCCGGGACGACCTGCTGGCGGTCCTGGACCTCGCGAAGAGCTCCGCGCCGAGGGCACAGATCGTCGTCGAGCGCATCGAGGACGACGACGACTTCGACTTCTGCGTCTCCCTGGGCGTCGACTACTTCCAGGGCTACGGCCTCGAGCGCCCCCAGGTGCTCACCACCGCGGCGATGGACGCCTCGCAGAGCACCGCCCTGCGCCTGGTCGCCGCGCTGGCCGACCCGGACGTCTCCGCCACGCAGATCGAGCGCCTCGTCACGTCCGACGCGGCGCTGAGCATGAAGGTGCTGCGCGCCGCGTCGTCCTCCGCCGCGGCGCCGACCGAGCCCATCAGCTCGGTGCGCCAGGCCATCGTCATGCTCGGGCCGCGCGCCCTCGCGTCGTGGACCACGCTCATCGTCCTGTCGACGGGCTTCGCGACCTTCCAGCGCCGGAGCGCGCTCACCTTCGTCCTCGCGCGGGCCGGAGCCTGCTCGCGCCTGGCGTCCGAGGACCCCCACGTGGCGTACACGGTGGGCCTGCTGTCCGGCATGGCCGACGCCCTCGGGGTGGAGGCCGAGGACCTCGTGGGGCAGGTGTCGCTGTCCACCGCGGTGAAGCGGGCGCTGACGGACTACAGCGGCCCCGCCGGCGAGGCCCTGGCCGCGGTGCTGCTCACGGAGTCCCAGACGGGACCGGCCCACGCGGAGCGCACCGCGCCGCCGCTGCCCGACGCCGACGCCCAGCGCGAGCGGGCCGCCCTGGCCTACCTCGAGGCGCTCGGTGAGGCCATGAGCCTGTCCGGCTCCCTGCGCTCCTGACCCTGACGGGGGCCTCCGCGCCCCGTTCGGTCCAGCGCGAGGCGGCCCCGGCTTCAGCCCGGAGCGGGTCCTGCCGACATCACTCCTGAACGAGGGACCGATCCCCCAGCGGTCCCCAGACGTCCACCCCTGTGGAGGCACCCGCATCATGTTCGACTCCCTCAGCGCGACGGCGCTGCGCAGCGGCCTCGACGGGCTGGCAGCACGCCAGCGCGCCACGGCCGACAACATCGCCAACATCAACACCCCCGGGTACCTCGCCTCCCGGGTGGACTTCGAGGGCGCCCTGCGCGACGCCGTGACGACGGGCTCCGGAGCCGCCCCCACCTCGGTGAGCCAGTCCGTCGCCCCCACCCGCGAGGACGGCAACAACGTGAACCTCGACTCCGAGACGCTGTCGAGCACCGACACGCAGCTGCGATACCAGCTCCTCACGCAGGCGATCAGCGGCAAGCTGACGATGATCTCGTCGGCGCTGAGGACCAACTGATGGCCATCCTCGGAGCGATCGCGACCGCCGGCTCGGGCATGACCCTGGCCCGCAAGTGGATGGACGCCGTCGGCGACAACCTCTCGAACATGAACAACGCCGTCTCTCCCACCGAGGAGGCGTTCCGCCAGCGCTACGTCGTGGCCCGCGCCGCGAACTACGAGTCGGACTACGACGGCGACCGCAACGGCGTCGACGTCGACGGCGTGCGCTTCGGCTCCGGCGAGGGCCGCCTGGTCCACGAGCCCACCAACGTGCTCGCGGACGAGGACGGCTACGTGCGCTACCCCGACATCGACATGGCCTCTCAGATGGGACAGCTGATCATCAGCCAGCGCTCTTACCAGGCGAACGCCGCGGTCGTGGACCGCGCCAAGACCTCTTACGAGGCCGCCCTCCAGATCGGCCGCGGCTGATGGCCGGGCTCGAGGCGGTCGGCGCGCTCGGCGGCATGACGGGGATGACGGGCGCGATGTCCCCCCAGGCGGTCGCCGGGGTCACCGGACCCGGGACCGTCGGCCTGCCGTCCGCCGTCGAGAAGGCGGGCGGGGGAGGTTTCGCCGCGACCCTGCTCTCCCAGCTGGAGAGCGTGCAGGGGCTCCAGGCGAAGAGCGCGGACCTCCAGGTGCAGGCCGCCACCGGCGACCTCACCGACATCCACGACTACACCATCGCCTCCACCCAGGCGAAGATCGCCACCGAGGTGACGGTGGCCGTCCGGAACAAGGGCCTCGA
>JBBSRD010000138.1:0-8090 GCA_038243415.1 Actinomycetales bacterium
GCCCGTACCGACCCCGTGCCGGAAGATCCGGCACGTCCAGATGCCGCACGCACCGATGGAGATGAGAACTGATGGACAGCTCGACCCTGGTCACGATCGTGCTCGTCCTCCTCCTGGTGGTGGTGGCCCTCGTCGTGATCCGCTCGGTGCGGATCGTCCCGCAGGCGTCCTCGCTCATCGTGGAGCGCCTGGGCCGCTACTCGCGCACCCTCGAGGCGGGCCTGCACCTGCTGGTCCCCGCCGTGGACCGGGTGCGGGCCAGGGTGGACCTGCGCGAGCAGGTCGTCTCCTTCCCGCCGCAGCCGGTGATCACCTCCGACAACCTCGTGGTGAGCATCGACACGGTCATCTACTTCCAGCCCACCGACCCGCGGGCCGCGACCTACGAGATCGCGAACTACATCCAGGGCATCGAGCAGCTCACGGTGACCACGCTGCGCAACGTCATCGGCTCCCTCGACCTGGAGCAGACCCTCACCAGCCGCGACAACATCAACGGCCAGCTGCGCGGGGTCCTCGACGAGGCCACGGGCCGCTGGGGCATCCGCGTGAACCGCGTGGAGCTGAAGTCCATCGACCCGCCCCAGTCGGTGCAGGGCGCCATGGAGATGCAGATGCGCGCCGAGCGCGACCGCCGTGCGGTCATCCTCACCGCCGAGGGTGAGAAGGCCTCACAGATCCTCACCGCCGAGGGCGAGCAGAAGTCCCAGATCCTGCGCGCCGACGGTCAGGCGCAGGCCGCGGTGCTCCGCGCCCAGGGCGAGGCCCAGGCCATCGCGACGGTCTTCGACGCCATCCACCGCGGCGACCCGGACCCGGCGCTGCTCGCCTACCAGTACCTGCAGGTGCTGCCCCAGCTCGCTCAGGGCCCCGCCAGCAAGCTGTGGGTCATCCCCGCAGAGCTGACGAAGGCGCTGTCCGGGATCGGCGCCGCCATGGGGGGCGACACCGAGTCCTGGGCCTCGCGCGAGAGCGACGGCGGGCCCGCCAAGGGCGCCGACCGTCCGCCGCTGGAGAACATGCCCACCACCCTGCTGAACCCTGCCGCAGCGGTCGCAGAAGCCAAGGCCGATGCCGAGGCCGCCACCGCGGAGGCGGAGCGCACCACCACCACCGAGGCGAACCGGACCGCCGGGTCGCGTGGTCAGCGGGACGCAGACGGTCCGCTGCGCGGCGGCTCCGGGCGTCGCTCGTCCGGCGGCGGCTCCGAGAGGGCCGGACGCCCCGAGGGCGAGCCCTCCCCGGCCGAGGAGCCGGGCGCGGACGGCTCCCTCGTCTCCGCGACGGACGAGGCGGTCCGCGCCCCTGACGAGGGCGCGCCCGGTCAGCAGCCCACCACCGAGCAGGGCCCCGGCGACCCGCAGCGCTGAGACCCCCGGCCTCCAGGACCGCGGCGCCGAGTCCTGCAGCGAAGACCTCGGGCCTCGACGGGTGGGCGGGGCCGCCAGCGCCCACCATGAAGGCATGAGCACCCCCCGCCGCTGGCTGTTCGCCGACCAGCTGGGCCCCCACTTCCTGGACGGCGGGCCCGGTGACCCGCCAGGGCAGGGCGCGGTGCTCGTCGAGTCCGCCGACGTCTTCCGCCGCCGGCGCTACCACCGCCGCAAGGCCCACCTCGTGCTCTCGGCGCTGCGTCACCGCGCCGCCGAGCTGGGGGAGCGGGCCACCCTGGTGCGCGCCGGCAGCTATCGCGAGGGACTGGTCTCTGCCGGGGTCACCCGGCAGGCACCCGTGACCGTGGTGGAGCCGACCACGTGGGGCGCCCGCCGCCTCGTGCGGCGCCTGCAGCACGAGGGGCTCGTCTCGGAGGTCCTGCCGTCCCGGGGGTTCGCGGTCTCCGAGGCGGACTTCGCGACCTGGGCCGACGCGAGGAAGCCCGGGAAGCGGCTGCTCATGGAGGACTTCTACCGCGAGGTCCGCCGCCACCACCACCTGCTCCTGGACGCCGGCGGCGATCCCCTGGGCGGGTCGTGGAACTACGACGGCGACAACCGCGAGGCCCCGCCGAAGAAGGTCGAGCGCCTCGCGCAGAGCGGCGGCGCGGCGGCCGGCATCCCCGATCGGTGGTGGCCGACCGAGGACGAGGTCGACGCCGGCGTCCGCCGCGACCTCGACGACCTGGCCGCAGACAGCGAGCACCCCCTCGGTCCGGCGCGCTTCGTCGGGGAGGACGGCCCGCGCGAGTTCGCCGTGACCGCGGCCGAGGCCGTGGCCGCGCTCGAGCACTTCCTGGACCACCGGCTCGAGGCCTTCGGGGCCTACGAGGACGCGATGCTCGCCGGGGACCACTGGATGGCGCACTCCGCGCTGTCGCCGGCGATGAACCTCGGGCTGCTCGACCCGGTCGACGTGGCCCGCCGCGCCGAGAAGGCCCACCGCGAGCGAGGCCTGCGCCTGGCCAGCGTCGAGGGCTACGTCCGGCAGGTGGTCGGCTGGCGCGACTACGTCTGGCACCTCTACTGGTACCTGGGGGAGGACTACCGCGAGCGCAACGCGCTGGGTCATCACGGAGACCTGCCCGGCTGGTGGCGCGACCTCGACGCCGACGGCGAGGTCGGTGCCCGGTGCCTCTCCGACGTCCTCGGCGGGGTGCGCACCCACGGGTGGGTTCACCACATCCCCCGGCTGATGGTGCTGGGCAACTACGCCCTGCAGCGCGGGTGGAGCCCCCAGCAGCTCACCGCCTGGATGCACGAGGTGTTCGTCGACGGGTACGACTGGGTGATGGTCGCGAACGTCGTCGGCATGAGCCAGCACGCCGACGGCGGTGTCCTGGCCACCAAGCCGTACTGGTCCGGCGGGGCCTACATCGACAAGATGAGCGACTACTGCAAGCCCTGCCGCTACGACCCCAAGAAGCGGACCGGGCCCGACGCGTGCCCCTTCACGGCCGGCTACTGGGCCTTCACCGCCCGCCACACGGAGCTCCTCGCCGCCAACCAGCGCACCGCGCGCACCGTCGCCGGGCTGCGGCGCCTCGCCGACGCCGACGAGGTGGTGGCCCAGGAGGCCGACCGCGGTTCCGCGGCTCCGTGAGCGCTGGCTAGGGTCCGCCCGTGGAGTGGTGGCAGTACGGCCTGGTGGCGTTCGCCGGCCTGTGGGCAGGGGTCATCAACTCCATCGCCGGGTCCGGGACGCTCGTGACCTTCCCCGTGCTGCTCTCCCTGGGCTTCGCGCCGGTCTCCGCGACGATGACCAACGCCGTCGGCCTCTCCGTCGGGGGTCTCTCCGGCGTCTACGGCTACCGCCGCGAGCTGCGCGGGCAGGGCCGGCGGATCGCGACCCTGCTGCCGCTGTCCCTCGCGGGGGCCGTGGGCGGCGCGGCGCTGTTGCTGACCCTTCCGGCGGACGCCTTCGAGACCATCGTCCCGGTCCTCGTGATCCTCTCGCTGGTCCTCGTCGTCCTGCAGCCGAGCCTGCAGCGGCGCTTGAGGGCGAGGGCGGAGCGGCGCCCGGAGGCCACCGGCGGCCCTGACGGCCCTGACGGCCCTGACGGCTCGGACGGCTCGGACGGCCCGGACCCCCAGGTCTCTCGCCGCACGCCGCTCGGGGCCTCGATCGCGGTCCTGCTCGTCGGCGTCTACGGCGGCTACTTCACCGCCGCGCAGGGGATCATGCTCGTGGGCTTCCTCGGCCTGCTGCTCACCGAGACCCTGCAGCGCCTCAACGCGCTGAAGAACGTGCTCGCCACCGGGGTCAACCTCGTCGCGGCCGCGGTCTACGGCCTGGTCGGCGGTGACCAGGTCGTGTGGCGCGTCGCCCTGGTCATCACGACCAGCTCGCTCGTCGGCGGCTGGCTCGGGTCCCGCTACGGCCGCAGGCTCCCTGCTGGGCCGCTGCGCGCGATCATCGTGGTCGTGGGTCTCGTCGCCGTCGTCCTCCTGGTCCTGCCGTGAGCCGCCCGGGCCCCGGCCCCGGTCCCGACGGGGTGACCCGCGGGAGCGTCGTCGAGCTGAGCGCGAGCGCGGACGCGGGGGAGGAGGACCCGCGGCTGCGCGACTACACCGACCTCACCGACGTGGCGCTGCGGCGCGCCCTGGAGCCGGCTGGCGGCCTCTACATGGCCGAGTCCACCACCGTGGTCCGCCGCGCCCTCGCCGCAGGGCACCGTCCGCGCTCGCTGCTGCTGGCCCCGCGCTGGCTGGGCGACGCCGCCGACGTGGTCGAGGCGGTGCTGGCCGCGGGTGCGGACGTGCTGGTCGCGCCGGAGCCGAGGCTTCGCGAGATCACCGGCTTCCACCTCCACCGCGGGGCGATCGCCGCGATGCACCGCCCGGAGACGCCAGACCCCGCCGCGCTCCTCGACGCGGTGCTGGCTTCCCGGCCTGTCGGGGCCCGCGTGGTGGTGCTCGAGGACGTCGTGGACCACACCAACGTGGGCGCCGCGTTCCGCTCGGTGGCGGGCCTCGGCGCCGACGCCGTCCTCGTCAGCCCCCGGTGCGCGGACCCGCTCTACCGGCGCAGCGTGCGGGTCTCGATGGGCACCGTGCTGGGCGTGCCGTGGACCCGGCTGGAGCCGTGGCCCGCGGGCCTGGACCTGCTGCGCGAGCGCGGCTTCACCGTCGCGGCGCTGGCGCTCGCACCCGACGCCCTCACCCTGGCGGAGCTGGCGCAGCGGGTGCGCGAGGCACCGGACGCGCCGCTGGCCCTGGTGCTCGGCACCGAGGGCGACGGCCTCGCGGCCAGCACGGTCGCCCGGGCGGACGTCACCGTGCGCATCCCGATGGCTGGCGGCGTGGACTCCCTCAACGTCGCGGCGGCTGCTGCCGTCGCGATCCACGCCCTGTCCCCGGAGCCCGCACCAGGGACCGCAGCGCGATGAGCGCGGGCAGCGCGTAGCCGAGCACCACGAACGCCGGCCCGTGCAGGACCAGCGTCGTCGAGGAGCCCGAGGTCGAGGCCTCGACGCCGTGCTCGAGGCGCAGGCTCGCCAGCCGCCCGAGCGCCGGCGGGAGGTCTTGGCCCACGCGGGTCGTCGGCCTCGACGCGGGAGACCTGCGGCGACCAGCCGGGCCAGGCGTCGAGGTCGGCGTAGCGCGCCCAGGCGAGCTGCGGGCCGGCGCCGCCGCCGGCCCGCAGCGTGAGGCGCACGAGCGGTCCTCAGCCCTCGACCTGGAACGTTCCCGTCAGGGTGGCGCGCCCGAGGACGTGGCCGAGGCCCATGAAGGCCGCCACGGTGGGCGTCGCGCCGTCGGGCACCCCGATCTCGGCGTCGGCGGCGTCGAGGGCGTGGACGGCGAAGACGTAGCGGTGGACGCGGTCACCGGCGGGCGGTGCGGCGCCGGAGAAGGCAGCGCCTCCGCCGTCGTTGCGCAGCGCCCTGGCGCCCTTCGGGAGGGAGGCGCCCTCGTCCCCGGCGCCCGCCGGCAGCTCGGTGACGGAGGCGGGGAGACCGACGACCGACCAGTGCCAGAAGCCGGCGGGGGTGGGGGCGTCCGGGTCGAAGACGTCGACGCGGTAGCCGGCGGTGCCCCCGGGGGCGCCCGACCAGCGCAGGTGCGGGCTGCGCGACCCGCCGTCGGCGGAGGCGGACGCCGGCAGCGGCTCGCCGTCCGTGATCTCGTCGCTGACCAGCGCGAAGGAGCTCACGGCGGGCAGCAGGTCGTAGGGGTCCGGGGCGATCGGGCGGTCGAGGTCCATGGAGGCTCCGGGGTCGGTCGGTCGGGGTGAGGGGGTGGTCAGGCGGTCGGTGAGGAGCGGGACGTCAGGCCCGCGGCGGTGGCGGCGTCGGGTCGTCCTCGGCCGCGTCCAACGGTGCGCCGTGGCCCGGCACGCTCCTGGTCGCGCGGCCAGGACGGACGGGCCCGCCGAGGTGGTCGTCCACGCGAGCCAGGATGCCCGGCGGCGGTGGGCGATGCGACTCCGGCCCCCTGCACCGCTGACGCCGATACCCTGCGGTCATGCCTCTCACGTCGGTCCTGCCGATGACCGCCGTCCTCACCGCGGCCGCAGACCCCTCCGACACCTTCGGCCTGACGGGCCTGTCCGGCTGGGTCGCCGACGCCATGGCGGCTCTGGGGTGGGCCGGGGTGATGCTCATGACGTTCCTCGAGACGATCATCCCGGTCATCCCCTCCGAGGTGGTGCTCCCGCTCGCGGGGTTCCTCTCCTACGCCGGGTCGATGAACCTGGTCTCCGCGTTCGTCGCCGCGATGGTCGGCACGGTCCTGGGGGCGCAGGTCCTCTACGAGATCGCCCGGCTCATCGGTCTGGAGCGGTCGATGTGGCTGCTCGCCCACGTGCCCTTCGTCAACCGGGACGACGCCGACGCCGCGCAGCGCTGGTTCGTGCGTCATGGCCGGGCCGCGGTGTTCTTCGGCCGCCTCATCCCCGGGGTGCGCAGCGCGATCTCGCTGCCCGCCGGTGCCTCGGGGATGCACCGGGGCCAGTTCCTGCTCTACACCGTCGCGGGCTCCGCGATCTGGAACGTGCTGCTGATCGGTCTCGGCTTCGGGCTCGGGAGCCAGTGGCAGCGGGTCGAGGGCTACACGCAGTACCTCAACTACGTCGTGTACGCGGCGATCATCATCGGGCTCGCGTGGCTCATCGTCCGATCGGTGCGCCGCACCCGCCGCGAGCGGGCCTCCGCACCAGCCACGGCCCCGCCCGCGCGCCCCGCGCCGGCCGACGTCCCCGCCGACCGCTCCTGACCTCTCGCGCGCCCGGACGCGCCCGGTCGCGCCCGGTCGTCCACCGGGTGGGAACAGAGCGGGTCCCTGGGGCCTTGCACCCTTGGGCGACCTCGATGACCGTCGATCGCCGCGAGGAAGGAGACTGGCCCCATGGCTCGTGAATCGTTCCTCGCCCGCCTCGAGCGTCGCCTCCTCCACATCCTCGGTCCTGCCGACGTGATGGAGCCTGGCTCGCAGCGCCCGGCCGCGCCGTCCACCGAGCCCACCGGCGACGTGATCGAGGGTGACTTCTACCGCAGCGACCGTGCGGTGGAGCCCGCCGCCAGCGACGAGAACCACGACGGCGGACCGCGCGCCGGCGACGAGCACGGCACCCCTCGTCGCTGACGGCCCGCAACCAGCGGCGTGAGCACCCCCACGGGCCTGGGACCATGGACACACACCGACCACCGCAAGGAGCACCACCACATGACCCAGCTCGCCGAGCCCGCGGCCGACACCCGAACCGACGAGACCGAGGGTGACCGGCGCCAGCACGGCGGGGAGCCCGAGACGACCACGTTCGAGGACCTCCAGCTGCGCCCCGAGCTGCTGACCGCGCTCTCCGACCTCGGCTACGAGGAGCCGACCCCGGTCCAGCGCGAGGCGATCCCGGTCCTGCTGACCGGGCGCGACGTCGTCGGGCAGGCCGCGACCGGCACGGGCAAGACCGCCGCCTTCGCGCTGCCGATCCTCGAGCAGCTCACCTGGCGTCGCGGCAAGCACCCGGTCGCCCTGGTGCTCGTGCCCACCCGCGAGCTCGCCATGCAGGTGGCCGACGCCTTCGCGAAGTACGGCGCCACCTTGGACGCCCGGGTCCTCGCCGTCTACGGCGGGCAGCCGATCGGGGGCCAGCTCAAGGGGCTCAGCCGCGGCGTCGACGTGGTCGTGGCCACGCCGGGCCGCGCCATCGACCACCTCAAGCGCGGGTCGCTGAACCTCGACGACCTCAAGATCGCCGTCCTCGACGAGGCCGACGAGATGCTCGACATGGGCTTCTCCGAGGACATCGAGTCGATCCTCGAGCAGACCCCCGCCGGCCGTCAGACGGTGCTGTTCTCCGCGACGATGCCCGCGAAGACCGCGGCCATCGCCCGCCAGCACCTGACGGACCCGGTGCGCCTGCGGATCGCCCGCGAGGAGACCCCCGAGGGCGAGGCGCCCAAGGTCCGCGAGAGCGCCTACCTCGTCTCGCGCCACCACAAGGCCGCGGCGCTCGCGAGGGTCCTCGACGTGGAGAACGCCCACTCCACCCTCGTCTTCTGCCGCACCCGCGGCGACGTGGACGACCTCACCGAGGCGCTCAACGCCCGCGGCTACCGCGCCGAGGCGCTGCACGGCGGCATGGGCCAGGAGCAGCGCGACAAGGTGATGGGTCGACTGCGCAGCCAGACCGCCGAGCTGCTCGTCGCCACCGAC
>JBBSRD010000139.1:0-8089 GCA_038243415.1 Actinomycetales bacterium
GCCTCGTCGATCATCCGCTCGGCGATCCGGTCCTTCACGGACCCGCCGGGGTTGAGGTACTCCACCTTGGCGAGGACCGTCGCCGCGATGCCCTCCGTGACGGTGTTGAGGCGCACCAGGGGTGTGCCGCCGATGAGGTCGATGATGGAGCTGGCGTACTTCACCGGACCGATGGTGCCAGGTCGCGGCGCCTCCTCGGTGCGCGCGCCCTCAGGGCAGGGCGCGTCGCAGGGCTCTCAGCCGCGTCGCGACGTCGTCGAGGTCCACGGTGCCTGACGGTGGAGGCGCCACCCCGAGGCCGTCCGCCGGCCCCGTGAGGTCCAGCACGTCGGCGGCCAGGACGACCAGCTGGTCGGGCACGGCGCGGTCTGCGAGGGCCGGCACCGCGCGGCGACGGCGCCCCTGGGCGTCAGCGGCGAGGTCCGCGAGGTGCTGGAGCAGGGGCCGCACGAGGTCCGCCGGCGACACCGGCTGCGACCCGCCCCCCTCGGGAGAGGGGCGCGCGCTGCCGATCGGGCCCGGCCCGGGTGCCCCCGGACGCGAGAGCCGGGCCGGCCCGAGCGTCGCCAGCCGGGCCAGGACCCGGTCCAGCTCCACCCCGGCCGACCCGGCTCGGGCCGTGCTCAGGACGTGGGCGCCTTCACTCGCCGCGCAGGATGGCGAGGATGCGCAGGAACTCGACGTAGAGCCACACGAGGGTGACCACGAGCCCGAACGCCGCGGTCCAGGCGTACTTCGTGGGGATGCCGTTGTTGACGCCGCGCTCGATGAAGTCGAAGTCGAGGGTGAGGACCAGGGCGGCGAGCACCACGCCGACGGCGCCGATGAGGAGGCCGAAGACGCCCACGCGGAAGTTGCCGATGCCGGTGATGGCCAGCACGAAGTTGATGAGCGAGAAGATCGCGTAGCCGATGACCGCGCCCATGAGGACCTTCTGGAACCGCGCGGTCACCCGGATCACCCGGCTGCGGTACAGCCCGAGCATCACCCCGAAGGTGACCACGGTCGCGAGGACCGCCTGGACGACGACCCCGTCGTACTGGTTCTCGAAGAGCTTGCTGATGCCACCCAGCGCAACGCCCTCGACGGCCGCGTAGGCCAGCATGAGGATCGGCGAGGGCTCCTTCTTGAAGGAGTTCACGAGGCCGAGGCCGAGGCCGACGAGCACGGCGGGCAGGAGCACCGCGAGGAGGAGCGCCGGCGGGAGCAGCACCCACGTGGCGACGCCAGCGGCGGCCAGCACACCGAGCAGGCTGGCGGTGCGGATCACGACGTCGTCGTAGGTCATCCGCCCGGTGTCGGCGGGGCCGGCCGAGGGCTGGGCGTAGAGGTCTTCGAGGGAGGTGCCGCCCTGGGCGGTCGGGGCGCCACCGCGCGGGGAACCGTTGAACGTGGCGTAGCCACCCGGGCTGAACGCCTTGTCGCGGCTCAGGACGGGGTTTTTGCTCTGCATGGCCGAACCATAACCGCAGACGCTGACAGGGCCCTGAGCAAGAGCAGCGGAGCAGCCGTGAGCGAGCCGTGCGGCTCAAGCCGGTCGCGACGTGCTCACGGAGGACCACCGGCTGCCATGGTGCGGGGCGCCCTCGACGGGGCTCGAACCCGCACTGCGGCGCTTTTAAGGCGCCCGCCTCTGCCAGTTGGGCTACGAGGGCCGGTCACCCTCGACCGGGTGGTGACCACGGCCGGCGAGAGCCGGTGCGCCACGCAGGCCGCGCGGCGCACCCAGGCTCAGCGGGAGGCCTTGGCCTCCTCCTTCTCGCGGACCGAGGCCGGACGCTCCGGCGGCTTCGCGGTGGCGCGGACGAACTCGTCGCGCGGGTGGCTGAGGCGCCCCAGCGGGGTCATGTCGCGGCGGACCAGCACCTGGCTGATCCAGTCCAGGAGGACCCGGAACTTCAGGGTGAAGGTGGGGACCGCCAGGAGGTGGTACCCGCGGTGCATCATCCACGCCGGGAAGCCCTTGACCTTGACGCCGTAGATGTTGGCGACGCCCTTGCCGATGCCCAGGGAGGCCACCGAGCCGGCGTACTTGTGGCTGTAGTCGGTGGTCGGCTCGTCGCGCAGCACCGCGAGGATGTTCTTGGCCAGCAGCTTGGCCTCGCGCACGGCGTGCTGGGCGTTGGGGGCGCAGAAGGTGCCGGGCTCCTTCGTGAGGTCGGGGACGGCGCACGCGTCGCCGGCGCCCCAGGCACCCTCGACGATCCCGTCGTCGCCGGAGACGCGCAGGTCCGCGCGCACCCGCAGGCGGCCCGGCTTGTCGAGCGGGAGGTCGCTGGCGTTCAGCACCGGGTTCGACTTCACGCCGGCCGTCCAGACGAGGGTGTCGGCCTCGAACTCGGTGCCGTCGGAGAGCACGATGTGCCCGTCCTCGCAGGACTTCAGCTGGCGATCCATGAAGGTCTCGATGCCGCGCTCGCGCAGCTGGCCCAGCGTCCAGCGGCCCATCTCCTCGCCCACCTCGGGCAGGATCCGGTCGAGCGCCTCGACGAGGACCACGCGGATGTCGGAGCGGGAGATCGTGGGGTGCTGGTCGGCGGAGGCGCGCAGCAGGTCCTCGACCTCGGCGAGAGCCTCGATGCCCGCGTAGCCGCCACCGACGAAGACGAACGTCAGCGCGCGGGCGCGCTTCGCCGGGTCGGTCATGAGCGCGGCGGCGTCGAGGCGGTCGAGGGTGCGGTCGCGCAGGGCGACGGCCTCCTCGATGGTCTTGAAGCCGATGCCCATCTCCGCCAGTCCGGGGATCGGGAAGATCCGCGAGATCGAGCCGAGCGCGACGACCACGTGGTCGTACTCGAGGACGAGCGGCTCGTTGCCGCCCTCCGGCTCGACCGTGACGGTCTTGGACGCGTGGTCGATGCTGCTCACGGCGCCGTTGAGGCAGGTGAAGCCCTTGAGGACGCGGCGGTGGGAGACCGCCACGTGGCGCGGCTCGATGGAGCCGGCGGCGACCTCGGGGAGGAAGGGCTGGTAGGTCATGTAGGGGCGGGGGTCGACGATGGTCACGTCCGCCTCACCGGGGCGCAGGCCCTTCTTGAGGCCGAGCGCGGCGTAGAGGCCCACGTAGCCGCCGCCCAGGATCAGCACGCGGGGGCGCCCGCTGGCGGACGGGACCGCCGGCGCTGCGTCGGCGGACGGCGCCGAGCGGTTCTCGGAGGTGGGGTCGAAGGACCCAGTCGGCGCGGTGCCGGTCACAGCAGTCATGCGAGCACCCTAGAGACGTGTGGTGACCTACGGCACCTCGGGGCCGTCACCGCGCGTCGCCGACCCGCGCGAGGGCCAGCCGGGCGCGCCCGCCGCGCCCCGTGGACGTGGCGAGGAGATCCACGCCGGCGGGCACGAACGCCGCGCCGCCCCGACCCAGGTCCAGGGCGGTCCGCTCCCGCACGAGGGAGACCTCACCCTCCAGGACCACGAGGATGCGCGGTGACCCCGCGCTCGGGACGACCGCGGCGGGCAGGCGCGCGACGTCGAGGACGTCGAGGGCGAAGTCCTCGACCGGCGGGGCGAACGTGCTCACCCCCTTCCCGGTCGCGGTGGAGGCCACCGTGGGGACGGGGACGGGCTCGACGTCGAGCATCCCGAGGACCGCGCCCACGTCGACGTGCTTGCGCGTCAGCCCCACGCGCAGGACGTTGTCCGAGCTGGCCATCACCTCCAGGGCCAGGCCACCCCGGTAGGCGTGGAGCTGGCGCGGCCCGAGGAAGAGGGCCTGCCCCGGCTCGAGCACCACGTGGTGCAGGAGCGTCGAGAGGAGCACGCCGACGTCGGCGGGGTGGGACTGCTGCAGCGTGGCCGCGCAGGCGTCGTCCTCCGCGTGCTCGAGCGAGGCGCTGCCCCCGCGGCCGGCCCTGGCCGTGCTGAGGGCCGCCAGCTCCTCGCAGGCTCCCGCGAGCTCGGCCGGGCCGGCCGACAGCGCCACGTCGAGGGCGCCGCGCACCCGCGCCGCGTCGCTCGCCCCGCCGGCCGGGCCCCCCTCACCCCTCAGCGCCTCGCGGAAGGCGTCGAGCGTGGGAGAGGTGACCGGGCCGAGGTCGTCGAGGACCGCCAGCGAGCCGTCGGGCTCGCGGACCCCGCACAGGGCGTGGAAGGTGCTGAGCGCCAGGATCAGCTCCGGCTTGTGCCAGGGGTCGCGGAAGGTGCGGGCGGGGTCGTCGCGGGACGGGCCCTCGCGCTCCTCGCGGTCGAACCCGGCGCGCGCCGCCGCCTCGTCGGGATGGAGCTGCAGGGACAGCGCCGTGTCGGCCCCGAGCAGCTTCACGAGGAAGGGGAGGCGCCCGAAGCGCGCCGCGCAGTCCTCGCCGAGCACGCCGCGGGGGTCGGCGGCGACCACGGCGTCCAGCGTGGGCGCGGGCCCGCCCTCCTGCAGGGGGTCTGCGCCGTCGAGCATCGAGGGCCCGAGCGGGTGCGCGCCCATCCAGACCTCGGCGACCGGCGAGCCGTCGGGCTCCTCGCCGAGGAAGGCCGGGATCAGGTGGGGCGAGCCCCAGGCGTACGGGCGGACGGGGTTGGAGAGGCGGTGCACGCCCCGATCATGCCCGTGCGGTCGGTGCGGCGGGCGCGGACTCCCCCAGCCGCAGGGCGATCCCGTCGAGGATGTCGTGCTCGCTGATCGAGACCTCCTCGAGCCCGCTGGCCCGCTGGACCGCCCCGAGCACCTCCGCCCACAGCAGCGCGCCGGCACCCACGACGTCGACGCGACCCGGGTGGAGGTAGGGCAGCTCCGCCCGCTGCGCCCTGGTCATCCGCGCCAGGTCCTCGCAGGCCGCGAGGAGGTCCGGGACGCTCAGGACGGCCCCGTGCAGACGCTCCGGGTCGTAGGCGCGCAGGCGCAGGGCGTGCGCGGCGACCGTGGTGACGGTGCCGGCCACGCCGACGAGCACGCCGACGTCGCTCAGCGGCACCGCGTCGGCGGCGGCCTCCAGGGCGGCCCGCGCGGTGGCGCGCACGGCTCCGACCTGCGCGGTGGTCGGCGGGTCGGACAGGGCGTGGCGCTCGGTGAGCCGCACGGACCCGACGTCCATCGAGACGGCCTGCAGCCCCTCCTCGCCGGGGACGCCGAGCACCATCTCCGTCGAGCCGCCGCCCAGGTCGACGACGAGGTGGGGGACGCCGCCCGCGCCGCCCTCGAGCCCGGACGTCGCGCCCGCGAAGGACAGCTCCGCCTCCTCCACCCCGGTGACCACCTCGGCCTCGACCCCCAGGCGCTCGCGCACGCCGTTCCTCAGCAGGTCCGCGTTGGAGGCGTCACGGCTCGCCGAGGTGGCCACGAAGCGCACCCGCTGCGCACCAAGGTTCGCGATGCTCGCCGCGCACCGCTGGGTCGCGGCCAGCGTGCGCTCCAGCGCCGCGCCGGTGAAGGCGCCGCTCTCGTCGACGCCCTCACCGAGGCGCACCACCTCCATGCGGCGCTCGACGTCGACGAGCGCGCCGGCGCGGGACCGATCGAGGTCGGCGACGAGCAGCCGCAGCGAGTTGGTGCCGCAGTCGATCGCCGCGACGCGCACGGTGCCGGGGGAGGGGCTCTGCTCAGCGGGGTCCACGCCGGCCATGCTCTCGCAGGGCTCCGGCTCCACCAGGACGGACGAGGTCACCGGCGGCTAGCGTGAGGCGGTGGGCATCGGCAGCGGGACCGGCGGGAGCACGTCCGGCGGCCCGGGCGGTTCGGGTGGCCCGGGTGGTTCGGTGGACGCGGTGGTCGTGGGCTCCGGTCCCAACGGGCTCTCCGCCGCGATGGTCCTGTCGGGCGCCGGCCTGTCCGTCCACGTCGTCGAGGCGGCGGACACGCTCGGCGGCGGGGCCCGCAGCGCTGCGCTGACCCTCCCGGGGTTCACCCACGACGTCTGCTCGGCCGTGCACCCCGCCCTCATGCTGTCCCGGTACTTCGCGGCCTTCGACCTCGCGGGCCGCGGCGTCGAGATGTTGCAGCCCGACATCCCCTACGCCCAGCCGATGGACGGCGGGCGGGCCGCGCTGGCCCACCGCGGCGTCGACGAGACCGCCGACGGGCTGGGCGTGGACGGGCCGGCCTACCGCCGCCTCATGAACCCCATCGTCGAGCGCATGCCCGAGATCGCCGACCTCGTGCTCTCCGACCTGAGGACCTTTCCCCACGCCTGGCACCCCTCGACGGTCCCCGCGGCGCTCGCCGTGGGCCTGGCGACGCTCGAGCAGGGCACCCCGGCGTGGAACCTGCGCTGGCGCGGCGACGCCGCCCCCGCGCTGCTCTCCGGGGTGGCCACGCACACCATCGCCCCGGCGCGGCGCCTCGCCCCCGCGGGCGCCGCGCTGTTCCTCGGCGCCATGGCGCACTCCGTCGGCTGGCCGATCCCGCGCGGCGGCAGCCAGGCGATCGTCGACGCGCAGGTCACCGAGCTGCGTGCGCGCGGCGTCACGTTCTCCACCGGCGAGCAGGTCACCACCCTCGCCCAGCTGCCGAGGACCCGCGCCGTGGTCATGGACACCTCCCCCGAGACCCTGGCGAGCGTCGCCGGCGACCTGCTGCCCGGCTGGTACCGCGCGCTGCTGGGGCTCTACCGCCACGGCGACGGGGTCTGCAAGGTCGACTTCGCCCTCTCCGCGCCCGTGCCGTGGGCCAACGCCGGCTGCGCGCGCGCCGGGACGCTGCACCTGGGCGGTACCCGAGCCGAGCTGCTCGCCTTCGAGAAGGGCGTCGTCGCCGGCCGGCACAGCGAGCGTCCCTACGTCCTGGCCTCTCAGCCGGGGGTGGTCGACGCCTCGCGGGCCCCGGCTGGCCAGCACACCCTGTGGACGTACACCCACGTCCCGCACGGGTCCACGCGCGACATGACCGAGGCCGTCACCACCCAGGTCGAGCGCTTCGCCCCCGGATTCCGCGACGTGGTCCTCCACTCCAGCGTCGCGACGGCCAGCCGCGAGGAGGCGACCAACGCCAACTACGTCGGCGGGGACATCGCGGGCGGTGCGGTGACGCCCTGGCAGCTCCTCGCGCGCCCCACACCGACGATCGACCCCTACCGGACTCCGGTGCCGGGGCTGTACCTGTGCTCGTCGGCCACCTCGCCCGGGCCCGCGGTGCACGGCATGAACGGCATGCACGCCGCGCGGCGCGTGCTGCGTCAGCGCTTCGGCATCGTGGCCGACCCGGCCGACCTGGTCGCCTCCCCGCGCTGAGCACCCCTGCCCGTCCCCGCTCGCCCTCGCTCGTCCCCGTTCGCCCTCGCTCGCGGCGTGACGAGCACCACGGAATAATCCGTGAGGGTGTACCGACTCACTTCAGGTGAGCAGCGGTTAGCGCAGAGTCGCCTTTTTGCTTTCTCTAAGTAACTCTTTAGCACCCGTGCGTCATATTCCTCATGAAGGGAGGCAAAGACCTTTCAGAGGGCGAACCGAGGTGTCACGCTGAACCGTCAGACCAGGTGCGCCACGACCCTCCGTCGTGATGCCAGCGCCACACCTCTCGCCTCATGGAGCCATCCTTGCGTCCACCACAGCGCCCGCGGGCCGCGGCACCGAGCCGGCCCGCAGACGTCGCCCCCGCGTCGCCGACGCCCTCGACCTACGACTACGAGGCGTTCTCGACGTTGACGGGTGAGTTCGAGCCTGCGGGTGAGGACTACCGGGTGTCCTACCGCTCGGTGATGGGTCGGCGTCGGGACCGGGTGCGCTCGCTGGCGTTGACCGGGGCGGCGATCATCGCTGAGACGGTGTTCCTGGTCTGGCTCCTGCAGCCCTCGCACATGCCGGTGAACACCGGGGACTGGAAGTACTACCTCTCGATCGCCATGGTGGGCACGATCGGGACCATCGAGGTGCTGCGCCTGGTCAACGTCGCGACCCTGGTGCGCGCGACGATGATCTCGCGCCACCCGGTGCCCGTGGCCCCGGAGTCCGGTCACCGGATCGCGTTCATCACCACGATCGTGCCTTCCAAGGAGCCGGTCGCGATGGCCGAGAACACCCTGCGCGCGGCCGTGGCGCTGGACTACGACGGCCCGTATGACGTGTGGCTCCTGGACGAGGGCAACGACCCGGACGTGAAAGCGATGTGCGCGCGCATCGGCGTCAACCACTTCTCCCGCAAGGGCATCGAGCGCTACCAGCAAGA